>JAABTV010000057.1 GCA_011389685.1 Paracoccaceae bacterium | reverse complement strand
CCCTCACCGCCGCTGCCGTGCCGGGAGTGAATCATGTTCTCGAAACCGCGTCGAGACCGGCCTTTTTCAGCAGCCTGTTAGATGCGTCTGCGACAGCTTGCACCCGTGTTGACCAAATGCAAGATGGTGTGAGCCGATGCACTGCACCGACATCATTTAGAGTGGACCAACCCCTCCGCAATGGGCTCAGAGCAGTCATCTGCTTTCAGACTGAACCAACGCAATCGCAGAATCGCGTTGTCACAAGCCCCGCGAGTTTTACCATGAATTCCCGATACCCTTCCAATCAAGCGCAATCTCCCCCGAAGCGTATCAGGTCTGCACGACGATACCCCGACCGAACTGCGCGTCCCAAGCCCATTGCAGCCCGAACCCCTCTCTCCGCCCGCCCCATTAACCCTTGCACGGTTAACAAATGGTTGATTTCCCCGGCAGCCGGGCGGCAGGCGGATGTCATACGCATATCACCCCCCGTTTTTCGGCCCGTGATTCGAGTGTTAACGTCCCGCGGGCCGGGTGGTCATTCCCCGCGGGGCAACGAATAGGTCAGCGACGCGCGCGCCACCGGCGCCGTCATGCCTTCCGAGATAATCAGCCCAGCGGTTGGCCTGTTTGAAAGTCCTTCAATTGCGGAGCCTATCCGCTACTGGCGAAATCAGGGCGAAATCAGGGTGTACGGACCCAGAATATTTCCATCCCTTTCAAGGTGTTGGGGGAAGTTTCAATTGCAGGATTTGAAATGGTGCACCCATCAGGATTCGAACCTGAGGCCTCTGCCTTCGGAGGGCAGCGCTCTATCCAGCTGAGCTATGGGTGCGTTCCGGGACTTCGTATAACCACTCTGCTCACTTGCCGCAATCTGCAAATTCGCGCTCTGGGCTGGCCTTCATTGCTGCAATCCGGAAACTCACCCGAAATCGCCGTGAAATCGCATCCCCTTTGGCTCCTCGTCACGCTTCAGGCATCCCTCTCGGCGGCCTCGCTGGTGGTCGAGATTGTCGCGGGCCGAATGCTGGCCCCACTGTCGGCATGTCGCTTTGCACTTGGCCCGCGATCATCGCCGTGGTGCTGGCGGGGTTTCCCGCCGGGCGCTTGCCGTCCGGTCCGACCGCTACCACAACAAAATCGGCGACGCCTTCACCGATGTCGCCATCACCCCGCATCTGGTCAGGCGCAAGTTTTTCGAACTGGTCGCCACCCGCCTGACCACGGATGGCCGTTTTCCGATGAACGTGAGCGACTACGAAGACGGCCTCGGTCGACCGCACCGTCGATTCGGTTTTCCCCTCGGTCGAGATCCGGACATCGACCCAGCTGCCCGATCCGGCCGCGCGGGGTGTCTTTGTCATCGCCGCATGTCAGACATCGACCGATCCGAGCCGATTTACCGCCCCTGCCCCCGATCCCACGACATTCGGCGCGATCAACCCGGGTTGGGTCGCCTGGCTGATGGTGGACAAGGGGGTCGTTCTGACCGATGATTTCGCACCGACCAACCGACTTGTCGGACGACCGGATCAAGGCCCAGGGACCACACCGATCGCCCGACACTTGCGCGGTCGATTACTCGACGATATTGCCATATTTGTCATAGACCGGCTCTTCGATGATGACCGGTGCAGGTTCTTCCTGCTGGGCACAGGCGGCAAGGAAACCGACAGTGGCCAGCGCAGCAGCAAATTTCATGAATTTCATCGTTACTGTCCTCTCTTGAGCAGATAGGCCCAAACTAACTCCGCCATTTCGCCTTGTCACGCGATTCGGAGGCAAAATCCGGCCTTCTGCGAGCTTCTGCCGGTTTTCGGGCAACACCCCGGCATCGGGCGGCCCCGATACGACCGCGGGCCGCCTTATCCCAGCAGATCATGTGCCAGTTCCAGCGCCTCGATCAGCCGGTCAACCTCCTCGCGGGTGTTGTACAGCCCGAACGAGGCCCGGCATGTCGCGCTTACCCCGAGATGGTCCATCAACGGATCTGCGCAATGATGGCCCGCACGCACCGCCACGCCCTTCTTGTCGAGAATGGTCGAGATGTCATGCGCATGCGCCGCCCCTTCCATGGTGAAGGAAAAGATCGCCGCCTTGCCCGCCGCCGTGCCCTGAAGCCCGAGCCAGTTCAGCCCCTTGAGCCGCTCGCCCGCATAGCCGGCAAGATCGGCCTCATGCGCAGTCACGTTCTCCATGCCGAGCGACATCAGGTATTCAAGCGCGACACCCATCCCGATCTGTTGCACGATCCCCGGCGTGCCGGCCTCGAATTTCATCGGAGGATCGTTATAGATCACTTCGTCCCGGCTCACTTCGCGGATCATGTCGCCGCCGCCGATAAAGGGGCGCATCTCGTCCATCCGCTCGCGCCGGATGTGGATCGCCCCCGAGCCCGACGGCCCATAAAGCTTGTGCCCGGTCACAGCGTAGAAATCGCTGCCGATCTCGTCCACATCGACCGGCAGATGCACCGCCCCCTGGCTGCCATCGACCAGCACCGGCACACCCTTTTCGCGGGCACCGTCACAAATCGCCTTCACATCGACAACGGTGCCCAACACATTGGAAACATGCGTAATCGCCACCAGTTTCGTTCTCGGACCAATCGCGTCGATCACCTTCTGCGGATCAAGCGCGCCGGACGCGTCCGGCTCGACCCATTTCAGCACCACACCCTGACGTTCGCGCAGGAAATGCCAGGGCACGATATTGGCGTGATGCTCCATCACCGACAGCACGATCTCGTCCCCCGCCTCCATCCGCGGCGCGGCCCAGCCATAGGCGACAAGGTTGATCGCCTCGGTGGTGCCGCTGGTGAACACGATCTCGCGCTCATCGCGCGCGCCCAGGAACCGCGCCACGATGCCCCGCACGGCCTCGTATCTCTCGGTCGCAAGGTTGGAAAGGTAATGCAAGCCCCTGTGAACATTGGCATATTCATGGGAATAGGCGCGCGTCACCGCGTCGATCACGCATTGCGGCTTTTGCGCGCTGGCGCCATTGTCGAGATAGGTCAGCGGCTTGCCATTGACCTCGCGCTCAAGGATCGGAAAATCGCCCCGGATCCGTTCGACGTCATACATCTCAGATGCCTCCTTCGGCAGTCGCCCCGATCAGGAGCAGAAAGAACATCAATCCCATCAACAGCAGGAAGAAACTCAGGATCATCACCCCGACGGCGCGCATCGGGCTGCCAAAACCATGCGCCTTGTCGATAAAGGCCACCAGGATGAACAGCATCCAGATGCTCGCCACGAACCCGGCCAGTTGCGCCAATCCCGGCAGAACAACCGCCAGAATGGACAGCGCGACCTGAAGCCCCACCTGAACCATCTCGATCCAGGTCATCGCGGCAAGCATGTCGCCCAGATCGGCCTTGCCACCAAGCACCCGACCAGCCCACAGGAACACGAAGACCGAGATCAGGAGCCCCCCGACCACGAAAACCGCCAGCAGCCCCGGCGACAGCAGCACCGGCGGCATCATCTCGGCCGATTCCGGCGAAGGTGGGAAAATCCGCATATTGACCGAAATCACCAGTGCATTGAGCACCGCGGCCAGAATGACCGCCATCCAAAGCACTTCGATCGTCACCGACCGCCGAATCGCAAGCACCGTTGCCGCCGCTGAGTTGGGGGACAGAAACGTCCTTTTCACAAGGTCTTGAATGTCGATCTTCATGTTCCCCTCCAGCCCGCGGCCATGCCTGACACCCAAAACCACGAAAACACCGCGAACCACAAGGCCCCGACCAGCGTGAGACCCGGCCCGGGGCCGACAAACCCCGCCACCAGCCCGTTGAGCAGGATAAGCGGCGTCGATGCCAGAAGCGCCCAGAACAGCGCCATGCGCGCATCATGGGGCGATCCGCGCGACCCCAACACCCGCGCCAGCAGCCAGGCGACAAGGGCCAGGCCGTAAAACAGCAGGGGCGCGATGAACAACCACGCCATCAGCGCGCCGCCCAGCAACTCGCCCAACGCCTCTCCCGCCAGATGCGCCTCGCGCGCAAGGCGCGGCCATTGGGCGATGAACACCACCACGCAACCCGCCATCAGAACGGCCAGCGCGCGGTCCTCGCGCTGCCCGGCCGCCAGATGCCGCCGCACCACCCGCCGCGGGCCGCGATAGGTGGCCGCTATGTCGCCCAGAACCGACATCAGCCGCGCCTGCGCGCCAGCCACCCTTCCAGCCGTCCGGTGATTTCCTCGGCCAGTCGCTCGTCCTCGATCTCTTCGACCGCCTCGGCCAAAAAGGCCAGCGTCAGCAGGTCGGTCGCCGGCCCTTCCTCGATCCCGCGCGAGCGCAGGTAGAACAGCCCCTCCTCGTCGATCGCCCCTGAGGTCGAGCCATGCGAACAGGCCACGTCATCGGCATAGATTTCCAGCTCCGGCTTGGCGAGGAACTGGCTGTCATCATCGAGAAGCAGGGATTGCGATTTCTGATAGCCATCGGTCTTCTGCGCGCCCGGCTGGACCAGGATCTTGCCCTGGAACACGCCGGTCGCACCGTTGCGCAGCACCTTCTTGAACACCTGGCGGCTTTCGCAGGCGACCGCGTCATGGGTGATGAACACCGTGTCGTCATGGTGGAAATCGCCGTCGCCAAGGCAGGCCCCGGCGACATGCGCCGCGCCATCGTCGCCGGTGAACTCGACCACGCATTCGTTGCGCGTCAGCGTGCCATTCACCGTCAAGGTGAAGCTCTTGAACACCGAGTCCGCGCCCAGCCGGGCAAAGATATGCGTCACCGCACGGCGTTGATGGTCACGGCCCTGCGCCCGCACATGGTGAAACGCCGCACCGTCGGCGATGTCGACCTCCAGCACCTTGTTGAGCCGCGCCGCAGCCGGGCCATTCTCCAACAGCGTCAGGTTCGCCCCTTTCTCAAGCCGCACGACATGATGCAACATCGCGTCGGAAGTCTCTGATTCGTGACGATAAATCAGGCTCACGGGTTTCTCCGCCCGCCCCGTCGCCCGGATCAGGATCCCGTCCCCGGCAAAGGCTGTGTTGAAGCTCGACAATGGCCGTTCGACCGGGCTCTGCCCGCGTGCCTCCAGCTTGCCAAAGACCTCGCGCGCCCAGTGGATATCGGCCTGCGCCGCATCGGAGAGCCGTTCGATCTCGACCCCGGCAAGGTCGAGCGGATCGGATTCCGCCGCGTTGAACACCCCGTCGACGAACACGATTCTGAGCCGGTCAATCCCGTCAAAGACCGGCGATTCGTCATGCACGAAGACCTCGGCCAGCGGCACCTCTTCCTGGATCAGCGTGTCGGGCCGGGTGAATTTCCAATACTCGTCACGCCGCCCCGGCAGCCCCATCTCGCGCAACCGCGCCAGTGCGGCCTGCCGTGCCTCGGTGGCCCAGACGCCCCCGCCGGGCAGCGAAAGCCCCTGCAACCGCTCTTCGGTCGCGGTCAGCTTGGCCTGTTTCAGCTGCGCCCGTTTCGACTGCACCTGTGCACTCATGCCGCCACCTCTCCCATGAGATCGGCATAGCCGTTCTTCTCGACTTCGATCGCCAGTTCCGGCCCGCCCGACTTGACGATCCGGCCATCGGACATGATGTGCACAACGTCGGGAACGATATGGTCGAGCAGCCGTTGGTAATGGGTGATGACCAGGAACCCGCGCCCTGTGTCGCGCAGCGCGTTGACCCCGTCCGCGACCAGCTTCATCGCGTCCACGTCAAGCCCGGAATCGGTCTCGTCGAGAATGCACATCTTCGGCTCAAGCATCGCCATCTGCAGGATTTCGTTGCGCTTCTTCTCGCCGCCCGAGAAGCCCACATTGACCGGCCGCTTGAGCATCTCGGCGTCGATCTTGAGATCCTTGGCCTTGGCGCGGATCAGCTTGAGGAAATCGGTGGCGTTCATCTCCTCCTGCCCGCGCGCCTTGCGTTGCGCGTTCACCGCGGTGCGCAGAAAGGTCATGTTGCCCACGCCCGGAATCTCCACCGGATACTGGAACGCCAGGAACAGCCCCAGCGCGGCGCGCTCCTCGGGTTCGAGATCAAGCAGGTTCTCGCCATCGAGCGTCGCCGTCCCGTCGGTGACGACATAGCCCGGACGCCCCGACAGGACATAGGAGAGCGTCGATTTGCCCGACCCGTTCGGCCCCATGATCGCATGCACGCTTCCCGGCTCGACCGTCAGGTCGACACCCTTGATGATTTCCTTGTCCTCTTCTTCAAGTTTGACCTTCAAACCCTTGATTTCCAACATATCGTATTCCCTTTCTTGTCACATGCCAAAGCCGCCGCCCAAGGGCAGCGGTCCGGCGCGTCCGGTTGTTTCAGATGAAGATGTCAGCCCAGCCGGTAGCGCGCGCCCCGGAATTCGAGCGTATTGGGTTCGGTCGTGGCCCGGATCTCGCTGACCCATTGCGGCGAGAACAGCCTGGCCCATTGGCCCGGCGCCATATGCACGAGGTTGTGCATCGCCGAAATGGCCAGCGCGATTCCCAGCACCGAAGCCAGCAAATGGCGCTTGCGCACGAGGTTGAACAGAAGCGCCAGCAGCACCGACAGCCCCAGCGCCAGCCCGATCTGCGCGGCCAGCTCGTAATCCGGTTTTGCGAATTCCTCGGGCAGCCCGCCATAGCGAAAGATCGCCAGCCGCGCCGCGATCAGCGACAGCGCCCCCAGAACCAGAGACACCGGCACGCTGACGATTCCCGCCGATTCGCGTCGTGCCGTCTTGTGGCGCATCTCGCGTTTCAGCCCGTCGGCCGCGTTGAAAACCTGCGCCTGCCCCACGCCCTTCTTCTCGATCCGGCTCAAACGAGCCTGGAAATCGGATTGTCCCCGTGAATGTCCCTGTGCGACCGCCATGGTTAACCGCCGTGTCATTTTTCGCCCTCAAGGCGATCAATGGCGGCAAAATGGGGCAATGCCGTGGCGACAAAATGCCAATCTGCGGCCAATCTCGCCACGCCGGGGCATATCTGCGCATCCGGGTCATCTCCCGGGCACCAGCCGCAGGATCAGCGCCGCCACAAGCCGCCCGGCCACAACGCCCAGCACGACCGCGACAACCGGGTTGAGCTGCTCGGCGCGGTTCACCTGCACCCAGACCGTGCCCAAAAGCCCGCCCAGCACCGGAAGCGCATAGGGTAGCCACGACAGAATCCTGTCACGCGCCGATATTTCGCCCCGCTCATCCATCGCGGTCCCCTTGTCTTGCGTCCATCCTGCGGATCAGCCGCGCCGCGCCCGGATCGGCAGGCTCAGCCCACCGACCCTTCCAGCGAAATCGCGACCAGTTGCTGCGCCTCCATGGCGAACTCCATCGGCAGCGCCTGAAGCACCTCGCGGGCGAACCCGTTCACGATCAGCGCCACGGCCTCTTCCTCGTCCATGCCGCGCTGACGGCAATAGAACATCTGGTCGTCATCCACCTTCGACGTGGTGGCCTCATGCTCGACCCGGGACGAGTTGTTCTTGACCTCGATGTAAGGCACCGTATGCGCCCCGCACTTGTCGCCGATCAAGAGACTGTCGCACTGGGTATAGTTGCGGCTGTTCTTGGCCTTGGGGTGCATCGACACCAACCCGCGATAGGTGTTCTGCGCCACGCCGGCGCTGATCCCCTTGGACACGATGCGCGAGCGCGTGTTCTTGCCGAGGTGGATCATCTTGGTGCCGGTATCGGCCTGCTGGTGGTTGTTGGTGATGGCGATCGAATAGAACTCGCCCTGGCTCTCGTTGCCGCGCAGGATGCAGGACGGGTATTTCCAGGTCACGGCGCTGCCGGTTTCCACCTGCGTCCACATCACCTTGGCCCGGTCGCCCCGGCAATCGGCGCGCTTGGTGACGAAATTGTAGATCCCGCCCTTGCCGTCCTCATCGCCCGGATACCAGTTCTGCACCGTGGAATATTTCACCTCGGCATCTTCCTCGACGATGATCTCGACCACCGCGGCATGAAGCTGCGCGATGTCGCGCTTGGGCGCGGTGCAGCCTTCGAGATACGACACGAACGACCCCTTGTCGGCAATGATCAGCGTGCGCTCGAACTGGCCGGTATTCTCGGCATTGATGCGGAAATAGGTCGAAAGCTCCATCGGGCAACGCACCCCCGGCGGCACGTAAACGAACGATCCGTCCGAAAACACCGCCGAATTGAGCGTCGCATAGAAATTGTCACTGACCGGCACCACCGAACCGAGGTATTTCTTGACCAGCTCGGGATGTTCGCGGATCGCCTCCGAGATCGAGCAAAAAATGACCCCGGCCCGTTTCAGCTCTTCCTGGAAGGTCGTGCCGACGCTCACCGAATCGAACACCGCATCCACCGCGACCTTGCGCCCTTCGGCGGGGGCATCCCCGACGCCTTCGACCCCGGCCAGGATCATCTGCTCCTTGAGCGGAATACCCAGCTTCTCATAGGTCGCAAGCAGCTTGGGGTCGACCTCGTCAAGCGATTTCGGCCGAACCTCCATGCTCTTGGGGCGGGCATAGTAATACTGGTTCTGAAAGTCGATCTGCGGATAATCCACCATCGCCCAGTTGGGCTCTTCCTTCGTGAGCCAGCGCTCATAGGCCGCCAGCCGCCACTCGGTCATCCATTCCGGCTCTTCGTTCTTTTCCGAGATCAGCCGCACGATATCGGGGGTCAGCCCCTTGGGGGCATAATCCATCTCGATCTCGGTTTCCCAGCCGTATTTGTATTTCGCACCCAGGTTGCGGACGGTATCGACGGTCTCTTCCTCGACCCCCTCCTTGACCTGCGGTTCTTCCAGCGTGGCCATCAGCTTGCTCCTTTGGTCCTGTTCGCTCTCACGCCGCTCTGGCGCGGTATTTCCTGTAGGCTGCGCCCCACGCATCGGCGAAACGCAATACCTCGTCCCTCGTCACCTCCGGGTCCAGCGACACGCGGATCGCCGATCCGGCCGTGGGCCCGTCAAACCCCATCGCGGTCAGCACCCGGCTGGCCCTTACCTTGCCACTCGAACAGGCCGATCCGGCGGAAATCGCGAATCTGGCCAGGTCCATCTGCATCACCTGCGTTTCCCCTTTCCAGCCCGGAACGGTGAAACAGCTTGTATTGGGCAAACGCACCGAGTCTTTCCCGACAAAAATAGTCTCATTTGCGGCGGCTGCAATAGATGACTCTAGAATATTTCTAATTTCAGAAACTTCTTCCCACCGCCCCGCCGCCACGTCCCGCGCGGCAGCCTCGGCCGCGGCGGCAAAGCCCGCGATCCCGATCAGGTTCTCGGTCCCCGCCCGGCGGCCCATCTCCTGACCGCCGCCCCGCAGGACCGGGTCAAGGTCGATGCCGCGCCGCATCACCAGCGCGCCGATGCCCTTCGGCCCACCCATCTTGTGGGCCGAGACGATCCCGGCCATCGCGCCACGGCCCAGGAACTCCAGCGGCAGCTTGCCAAGCGCCTGCGTCATGTCCGACACCGCCAGCCCCTCGGGCAACACCTGCACCACACCGGTCTCGGAATTGGCCAGTTGCAGCGTGGATTGCGCCGGCTCGGCGACGCGCACCTGCCCGGTGCCATCCACCGCCAGGCTGTCATCGACCCAGGCCGCCACCGCGTCATGCTCGATCGCGGCCCCATGCAGGCCGCGCCCCCGCAACGCCAGCGCCGCGGCCTCGGTCGCGCTCGACGTGAACACGATCTCGGCCCCCTCGGCGCCCATCGCCCGGGCCAATTGCGCCCGCGCCCGCTCGATCAACGCCTTGGCCGCGCGCCCCTCGGCATGCACGCTCGACGGGTTGCCCGCCACCTCCATCGCGTCGATCATCGCCGCGCGCGCCTCCGGGCGCAGCGGCGTGGTCGCGTTATGATCGAGATAGACCCGCATCACGCCTCGGCCTGATTTTCGGCCTGGGTTTCGGCCACGGCTTCGCCACCGTCATCCACCACCGCGAACAGCCCTGGCACCGCCGGGCACGGCGCCAGATCGTTGTCGATCACGTCCGAAAGCCTCGTCTGGTGCAGGAACACATAGACATGCGCCGACAACCCCTCCCACAAGCGGTTGGTCACCGATTGCGCCCTCGAGCCGGACAGCCCCCCCGACGCGCCCGCGCCCTTGTGCATCGCGTCCACCGTCTCGTCCACCGCGGTCAGCACATCGACCACCCGGATCTCGGCCGCCGGCCGGCCCAGCCGATACCCGCCCCCCGGCCCGCGCACCGACTCGACCAGCCCGGCCCGGCGCAGCTTGACGAAAAGCTGTTCCAGATAGGGAAGCGAAATGTCCTGGCGACGCGCCACATCCGACAGCGTCGACAGCGCCCCGCCGGGCTGTAGCGCGATATCCGCCAGGGCAACCATGGCATAGCGCCCCTTGGTGCTCAGTTTCATGCGTTCTCTCCCCTGCCATGATCGGCAATAATGCGCGTTTTCATTGACCTTGCGCAGGCTTCGCACTATCTCGCAGTCTGATCAAGCGGCACGCAGCCCCATGGCTCACCGTCACTTGAATTAGAATGGTTCTAATCTGTCCGAGCGATTTCGTCAAGATTGTCGCGGACCGCTGTGAAGGAAGTAGAAAAACCATATGCCCGAGGTCATCTTTCCCGGACCCGAAGGCCGCCTCGAAGGCCGCTATCATCCCCAGCCCGAACGCGACGCCCCGATTGCCATCATCCTGCACCCGCACCCGCAATTCGGCGGCACGATGAACAACAAGGTCGTCTACAACCTGCACTACACCTTCCACCGGCTGGGCTTCACCGTGCTGCGCTTCAACTTCCGCGGCGTCGGGCGCAGCCAGGGCGAATACGACCAGGGCGTGGGCGAGCTCTCTGACGCCGCCTCGGCGCTCGACTACCTTCAGTCGATGAACCAGAACTCGAAACATTGCTGGGTCGCGGGCTTCTCCTTCGGCGCCTGGATCGGCATGCAGCTGCTGATGCGCCGCCCCGAGATCACCGGCTTCATCTCGGTCTCGCCCCCCGCCAACATGTATGATTTCTCCTTCCTCGCACCCTGCCCTTCCTCGGGGCTCGTCATCAACGGCACCGCCGACCGCGTGGCGCCCCCCGCCGACACCAGGGCCCTGGTGAGCAAGCTGCATGATCAGAAGGGCATCACCGTCACCCATCGCGAGGTCGAGGGCGCCGGCCATTTCTTCGAGAACGACCACATGGACACCCTGACCGAGGCGGTCAGCGATTATGTCAAACGCCGCCTCACCGAAAGCACCCGCTGATGTCCTCCACGCTTGAAAAGATCGCCTCGGACCTTGCCGACGATACCATCGCCATCATGCAGAAAACCGGCGAGGACCGGCTCCATTTCGAGGTCGCCAAGGTGCTCGGCTCATCCTCTCAGACCCTCGAAGAAGCCTATCTTCACGAGGTCCGCGTCCGCCTCGCGGGCAAGGCGGCCAAGGCATTCCTCAAGGACAAGGTCTCGAAACTCGCCGCCGAGATGAAATCCGACCCGAAAACCTGACCCATGCCGGAAACCGCGCGCGGCTGTCCTTCATCTTGCCCGAAATACTTTCGCCGAAGGCGTCCCGCACCCACGCCAGGCCCGATCATCGCAGGATCGGCACATGCGGCGCGGCGCTTTCCGGCAGATGCCCGCTCAGACGCGGATCGCGCAGCACCTCGACCTCGCGCCGCACCGGCACGAATCCCGACCGGCGGTAGAAATCCATCGCCTGCGGACTGTCGAGCGTGCAGGTATGCAGATGCACCCGCCCCACGCCCGCGCGCCATGCCTGTTCCAGCGCGCGGTTCATCAGCCACCGCCCCGCGCCCTGCCCGATCGCCGCGCGCGCAAGACCGAAGAACGCAATCTCGCACTCGCTCGCGACCCTGAAATCCAGCTCCAGCAGGCCCAGCTCTTCGCCCTCCCGCCCGGCCACGTAAACCTCGACCAAGGGATCGTGCAGCACCGCCAGAAGCGCCGCCTCACCGATCACCAGCCGCGAGAACCACATCCAGTCCTCGGCCCCCACCTTGCGAAACAGCGCCCGATACCATTCCGCATCGGGCCGCGCGACAAGGCGCAACGCCAGCCCCACATCGCGCTCGGGCCGCGCCTCCACCGGCGCGCGCATCTCCAGATAGGTCACCACCGTCGCCACATGCCCGCGCGGCACCGCGTGAAATCCCGCCTCCAGCGTCATGTCGCGCTCCTTTTCGCCTCGTCCTTCACCTTCGCGGCAAGGTCGCGCGCAATGGCAAAGGCGCCCTTGATCTTGTCGCTGTCCCGGCGCCAGTCGCGGCGCACCACGATCTTGTTGTCCTTGACCTTGGCCAGCCCGCGCTGATCCTCGATGAACTCGACCAACCCTTGCGGGCTCGCGAACTTGTCGTTGTGAAACTGGATCGTGGCCCCTTTCGGCCCGCCATCGAGCTTGGCAATCCCGGCACGCTTGCACATCTCCTTGATCCGCACCACCAGAAGCAAGGTATTGACCTCCTTGGGCAATTTCCCGAACCGGTCGATCAGCTCGGCGGCGAACCCTTCCAGCTCCACCTTGTCATGCATCCCGCTCAAGCGCCGGTAAAGCCCCAGCCGCACATCGAGATCGGGCACGTAATCCTCGGGGATCAGCACCGAAACCCCGAGGTTGATCTGCGGCGCCCATTGCTCGTCCGCCTCGCTCAACCCTTCCAACTCGCCGGCGCGGATCTTGGCGATCGCCTCTTCCAGCATCGACTGGTAAAGCTCATAACCCACATCGCGCATCTGGCCCGACTGTTCCTCGCCCAGCAGATTCCCCGCGCCGCGAATATCGAGATCCTGTGACGCCAGCGTGAATCCCGCCCCCAGCGTGTCGAGACTGCCCAACACCCGCAGCCGCTTTTCCGCGCCCGGCGTCAGTGGCACGCGCGGCTTGGTGGTCAGATAGGCATAGGCGCGCAGCTTCGCACGCCCGACCCGCCCGCGGATCTGGTAAAGCTGGGCCAGCCCGAACATGTCGGCGCGATGCACGATCATCGTGTTGGCGGTCGGAATGTCGAGCCCCGATTCCACGATCGACGTGGCCAGAAGCACATCGTATTTGCCATCGTAAAACGCATTCATCCGGTCATCGAGCTCGCCCGCCGCCATCTGCCCATGCGCGACGACAAACGACACTTCCGGCACCTGTTCACGCAGAAATTCCTCGATCTCGGGCAGATCCGAGATGCGCGGCGCGACATAGAAACTCTGCCCGCCCCGGTAATGCTCGCGCAACAGCGCCTCGCGGATCGTCACCGCGTCGAACTCGCTCACATAGGTGCGAATGGCCAGACGGTCGACCGGCGGCGTGCCGATGATCGACAGATCCCGCACCCCCGACAGCGACAGTTGCAGCGTGCGCGGAATCGGCGTCGCCGTCAGGGTCAGCACATGCACATCCGACTTCAGGCTCTTGAGCCGCTCCTTGTGGCCGACCCCGAAATGCTGCTCCTCATCGACAACCAGCAGCCCGAGATTGGCGAACCGGATGTTCTTCGCCAAAAGCGCATGCGTGCCGACCACGATATCGACCGTGCCTTTCGACAGCCCCTCGCGGGTCAGGTTGGCATCGCGCGCTGAAACAAAGCGCGACAAGGGCCTGACATTGATGGGAAATCCCCGAAACCGCTCCGCAAAGCTCTGGTAATGCTGCCGCGCCAGCAGGGTCGTGGGCGCAATCACCGCGACCTGCACGCCCGACATCGCGGCGACGAAGGCCGCGCGCATCGCAACCTCGGTCTTGCCGAACCCCACATCGCCACAGACCAGCCGGTCCATCGGCCGCCCCGCCGAAAGATCATCCAGAACATCGCCGATCGCGCGCAACTGGTCGTCGGTCTCCTCGTATGGGAAGCGCGCGGCGAATTCTTCCCATGCGTGGTGCTGCGGCTCCAGCACCGGCGCCTTGCGCAATTCGCGTTCCGCCGCGACCCGGATAAGCCGGTCGGCCATCTCGCGGATGCGTTGCTTGAGCCGCGCCTTCTTGGCCTGCCACGCGCCCCCGCCCAACCGATCGAGAAGCCCCTCTTCATGGCCGTATCTCGACAACAGCTCAATGTTTTCAACCGGCAGGTAAAGCTTTGAACTCTCGGCATATTCCAGCACGAGACACTCATGCGCGGCACCGGCGGCGGTGATCACCTCCAACCCCCGGTAACGTCCGATCCCGTGATCGACATGCACCACCAGATCGCCGGGCGAAAGCGACTGCGCCTCGGTCAGGAAATTCTCGGCCCGCCGGGTCTTGCGGGTCTGCCGGATCAGCCGGTCGCCCAGCACGTCCTGCTCGGCGATCACCGTCAGCCGCCGCTGGGCCTCCAGCGGGGCCTCGAACCCCTGTTCCAGCGGCCAGACGGCAAGGTGCAGCCCGTGCTTGCCGATGCCGCGCGCATCGCGCACCGTGACCGCTCCGATCATCCCCTCGTCGTCAAGCAATCCCTCGATCCGCTCGCGCGCGCCCTCGGAATAGGACGCGATCAGAACCGGACCCTCGGCCATCTTCGCATCAACATGGTCTTTCAGAACGCTGAAAAGGCTCACGTTTTCAAGTTTCCGCTCGGGTGCGAAATTGCGCCCGATCCGCCCGCCCGCGTCGACCACCCCGGGCCCTGTCGCCTGTGGCAGCGCATGGAACTGCACCACCCGGTGCCCCGCCACCGCGCGGTCCCATGCGGCCTCGTCAAGGTATAACTGATCGGCGGGCACGGGTTTATAGACACTGTCGCGCCGGGCCCGGTCGGCCATCGCGATACGGCGGGTCTCGTATTGATCGGCCACGCTCTCCCACCGCGCCGCGCGCTGCGCGCCGACCCCGTCATCAAGCGTCACCGCCGCGCCGGGGAGATAGTCGAAAAGCGTCTCCAGCCGCTCGTGAAAGAACGGCAGCCAATGCTCCATCCCCGCCTGCTTGCGTCCCGCGCTCACCGCCTCGTAGAGCGGATCGTCGCTGCCGCCCGCGCCGAACTCGATCCGGTAATTCTGCCGGAACCGCCTGATCGCCGCCTCGTCGAGGATCACCTCGCTCACCGGAGCAAGCTCCACCACGTCGAGCTTTTCGACCGTGCGCTGCGTCGCCGGGTCGAACCGCCGCGCCCCGTCGAGCACATCGCCGAACAGATCGAGCCGCACCGGACCCGCCTCGCCGGGGCTGTAGATGTCGATGATCCCGCCGCGAATGGCATAATCGCCCGGCTCCATCACCGTGGGCGCCTGCGAAAACCCCATCCGCACCAGGAAATCGCGCAACGCGCCCTCGTTGATGCGATAGCCCACCCGCGCGCTGAATGCCGCATCGCGCAGCACCTCGCGCGCCGGCACCCGCTGCGTCGCGGCGTTGAGCGTGGTCAGAAGCACGAACCGCCCCGGCATCCTGTCATGCACCAGCCCCGCCAGCGTCGCCATCCGCGTGGCCGATATGTCGGCATTGGGCGACACCCGGTCATAAGGCAGGCAATCCCAGCCCGGAAACCGCAGCACCGGCATGTCGGGGGCGAAGAACCGCAGGCTCGCCGCCATCGCCGCCATCCGCTTGTCGTCGCGCGCGACATGGCAAACCGGCCCCGACCCCGCCTCGTTCAGCACCAGCCGCGCATCGAACCCCTCGGGCGCGCCGCCCATGGTGATATGCTTGCGATCAGCCATGAAACATCAGCCGAACGGCCCGACCGACAGGTTCTGGAACATGCCCCAAAGCGAGGTCACGAAGATCGACACCATGCCGATCAGCTGCACGATGATCCGGTGCCGATGCATCCGCCGATAGAGCGCCTCGCCGCTCTCATCGCGCTCCCGGATCAGTTTCGCGGTGTTGAGGCTCAGCGCCCCGACGATCGCCATCGGAAAGCCCAGCAGGAACAGCGCCTGCCCGAACTCGAACCCGTAAACGAACCCGAGCATCCCCAGAAGCGTCAGGAAGAAACAGGAAAAGCCCAGCAACCAAAGCCCCGACACCCGCGCGATGAACAGCAACCGCCCGGTATAGATCCGCACCAGATCCTCGAGATCCGCCTCGTATTGCCCGCCCTCGCGGCGCGCCCGCAGCACGATATCCCAGGGCACGCCCAGCACCCAATGCGACGCGGTCGACCACATCACCGCCAGAGCGATCCAGAACCACAGGTTCGAAAAGCTCCGCATGTCGATCATCTCGAAAATCGTTTGATGCCAGTCCAAGGCCCAGTCCCTGCTTGCACGGCCCGCCAGACACGGCCCTGATATCCCGGATCACCTTCTAGACTTGCCGCGCGGCAATTCCTACCCTTGAAGATGCGGGGGCTTCCATGCCATTTGAATTCAGCCAGCGCAAGACGGCCGATGACACGCGGCCGCCCGGCCAGCATCTTGAAGGAACAGAACGCATGAGACCGGTCCAGGCCCCCTTTCCCCTCACCCGCCACCGGCGCACCCGGGCCTCATCGGCGATCCGCGCGCTGGTTCGGGAAAACGAACTCACCGTGGACGATCTCATCTGGCCGGTCTTCGTCTGCGACGGCGACGGCGTCGAGGAACCGGTCGCCTCCATGCCCGGCGTGGTGCGGCGCAGCGTCGACCGCGTGGCCGAGGCCGCGCGCGAGGCCGCCGATCTCGGGATTCCCGCGATCTGCCTGTTTCCCTATACCGACCCGTCCCTGAAAACCGCCGGTTGCGAAGAGGCGTGGAACCCCGACAACCTCTCCAACCGCGCCACCCGCGCCATCAAGCGGGCCGCGCCCGGACTTGCCATCATGTCCGACGTGGCGCTCGACCCCTATAATGCGCTTGGCCATGACGGTTTTGTCGTCGAGGGCGAGATCGTCAACGATGAAACCGTCGCGGCGCTGGTGAAACAGGCGCTGTCCCAGGCCGAGGCCGGCGTCGATATCATTGGCCCCTCCGACATGATGGACGGGCGCATCGGCGCGATCCGCGACGCGCTCGAAGACAAGGGTTTCACCAACACGATGATCCTCAGCTACGCCGCGAAATACGCCTCGGCCTTCTACGGTCCCTTCCGCGACGCGGTGGGCGCCTCGGGTGCGCTCAAGGGCGACAAGAAAAGCTACCAGATGAACCCGGCCAATTCCGACGAGGCACTGCGCCTTGTCGAGCGCGACCTGCGCGAAGGCGCCGACATGGTGATGGTCAAGCCGGGCCTGCCCTATCTCGACATCTGCCGGCGTGTGAAGGACACGTTCGGCGCGCCCACCTTCGCCTACCAGGTCTCGGGTGAATACGCGATGATCCAGGCCGCGGCGCAGAACGGCTGGATCGACGGCGACAAGGCGATGGTGGAATCGCTGATGTGTTTCAAACGCGCGGGCTGCGACGGCATCCTCACCTATTTCGCGCCCACGGTGGCGCGCGCGCTGGCGTGAAACTGCGCCCGGCCTGCACGGCACGAAAGGGCAGCGCCCGCCCCGGGGTGGGTGCGAAGCGCCCGCCGTCACGCCAAAGGCGTGCCTTCGGCACGACGGGCGGGGCGGGCGCTGCCCGGGCTGCAAGCAGCCCGTGCGGGGCGAATTCGATCGAACAAGGGCATAAGAAGCGCGCATCTTCCCGCCCATTCCCGCCTTGGCTAGTGACAGTTGCACACAACCGGCCTATACTTGCGCCATGACCGGGCCAACCCGGCTTTCAGGCAACCAAGGCAACCAATCGAGGCAGTGAACCCATGACTCCGATGACACGGCGCGGTTTCGCGCTTTCCATGATCGCTTCCGCCGGGGCGCTTTCGGCCTGCGGCAACGGCATCGGCTCGAACGGCGCCGCCAAGATCGACGCCCGCGTCGACACCACGCTCAACTACCTTCACACCACCTACCCCGCGACGCGCGACCTGGCGCAGAAATCGCATGGCATGCTGGTCATGCCGCTGGTGACCGAGGCGGGGTTCGGATTCGGCGGCGGCTATGGGCGCGGCGCGCTGCGCGTGAACGGCATGTCGGTCGATTACTATTCCGCCACCAAGGGCAGTTTCGGGCTCCAGATCGGGGCGCAGCAGCATGCCCATGTGCTCTTCTTCATGACCGAGGACGCGCTGTCAAAATTCCGCCGCTCGCCGGGCTGGGCCGCCGGGGCGGATGTCGAATACGTGTTCAACGATGTCGGCGAGAACCTTCGCGCCGAGACCACCACATCGACCGCGCCGGTCGTCGCGGTGATCTTCGGCCGGGCCGGGCTGCATATCGGGGCCACGCTCAAGGGCGTGAAATACACCCGCATCATTCCGTGATCTCCACCGGGCGTTAACTCTTTTCCATCCGCCGCGATGCCGCTTTCCCCGGCAGCCGGATGTCAGCCGGGCTGCAGCTGGATGTCACCCCCCGGATTCTGACCGGAAATTCGCGTTAACCGCGCCGGACGGTGGGCTTAATGCAACGTGAACTCGCCCACCACGTTGCGCCACTCGCCCGGGGCCACCAGCTTGCGGTGGTTGAAGCGCACCGAATGCAGCGGCCCGTCGATCTCGCGCTGCCAGAACTCAATGAAATTAAAGAGTTTCGGGTGATCCGGGGCAAGGTCATAGTCTTGCCAGATGAATGTGTTGAGCACATGGACATGATCCGGCATGCGATAGAAGAACTCCGCCGTGGTCAGCCCGTATCCCTTGAGAAGCATTTCGGTTTCGGTCATCGCGGTCCATCCTTTGTCTTCTGACAGGGGAATCATGCCATGTAAAAATTAATTTTCAACAAAAACAGTGTGTTATCAAACCCTTGTCTCTGCTGCCAATGGCGGCCGGGATCGCCCATTGCACCCCTTGTGCGGCCAATGATATAAGCTCTGGAACACTATATGGGCCGCAAGCAAAAGACGGGCAGACAACGTGAGCGATACGCCAGAACCCCCTGATTCCACAGAAGAAAGCGCACCACCCCGGCCGCCCTACGATGGCCCGACCGTGTCGATCACCGAGGAGATGAAAAGCTCCTATCTCGATTACGCGATGAGCGTGATCGTCAGCCGCGCCATCCCCGATCTGCGCGACGGCCTCAAACCCGTCCACCGCCGCATCCTCTATGCCATGCACGAGGCCGGCAACACGCATGACAAACCCTATCGCAAATCCGCCCGCGCGGTCGGCGACGTGATGGGCAAATACCACCCCCATGGCGACAGCGCGATCTATGACGCGCTGGTGCGCATGGCGCAGGATTTCTCGATGTCCCTGCCGCTTCTGGACGGTCAGGGCAATTTTGGCTCGATGGACGGCGACAACGCCGCCGCCATGCGCTACACCGAGGTGCGGATGGACAAGCCCGCGTCCTACCTGCTGGCTGATATAGACAAGGAAACCGTTGATTTTCAAGACAATTACGACGGAAAGGACCGCGAACCCACGGTCCTGCCCGCGCGGTTTCCCAACATGCTGGTCAATGGCGCGGGCGGTATCGCGGTGGGCATGGCCACCAACATTCCGCCGCATAACCTGGGCGAGGTGATCGACGCCTGCCTCGCGCTCATCGACGACCCGGACCTCAGTTCCGAACAGCTCATCTCCTACGTCCCCGCGCCCGATTTCCCCACCGGCGGCCTCCTCCTTGGCCGCTCCGGCGCGCGCAAGGCCTATCTCGAAGGGCGCGGCAGCGTCATCATCCGCGCCAAGACCCGGATCGAGGAGATCCGCAAGGATCGCTACGCCATCGTCATCGACGAGGTTCCCTATCAGGTCAACAAGGCCTCGATGATCGAGAAGATCGCCGAACAGGTGCGCGAGAAGAAGATCGAGGGCATCGCCCATGTGCAGGACGAATCCGACCGCTCCGGTGTGCGCGTGGTGGTCGAACTCAAGCGTGACGCCACCGCCGAGGTGGTGCTCAACCAGCTGTTTCGCTTCACCCCGATGCAGACCTCCTTCGGCTGCAACATGCTGGCCCTCAACGGCGGCCGTCCCGAGACCCTGACCCTCAGGAATTTCCTGAGCTATTTCATAGATTTCCGAGAGGAAGTTGTCGCGCGCCGCACGGCCCATGAACTGCGCCGCGCGCGCGAGCGCAGCCATGTGCTCTGCGGTCTCGCCGTTGCGGTCTCGAATGTCGACGAGGTGGTGGCGACGATCCGCTCCTCCGCCGACGCCGCCGAGGCAAGGCAGAAGCTGATGGAACGGCGCTGGCCCGCCGCCGATATCGCCGCCTATATCCGCCTGATCGACGATCCGACCCACACGATGAACGAGGACGGCACCTATAACCTGTCCGAGATCCAGGCCCGCGCCATCCTCGATCTGAGGCTCCAGCGCCTGACCCAGATCGGTGTCAAGGAAGTCACCGACGAGCTTGAAGCTCTGGCCGCCAAGATCAAGGAATACCTCGAAATTCTCGGATCGCGCGAACGCATCATGGGGATCATCTCCGACGAGCTGCACGAGGTCAAAGACCTCTTCGCCGTGCCGCGCCGCACCGAGATCGTCGACTGGTCGGGCGACATGGATGACGAAGACCTGATCGAGCGTGAAGACATGGTCGTCACCGTCACCCAGGGCGGTTACATCAAGCGCACTGCGCTGATCGATTTCCGCTCCCAGAAACGCGGCGGCAAGGGTCTGAGCGGCATGCAGACCAAGGAAGAGGACGTGGTCACCACCCTCTTCGTGGCCAACACCCACACCCAGCTTCTGTTCTTCACCACCGACGGCATGGTCTACAAGCTCAAGACATGGCGCCTGCCACTCGGTGGGCGCACCTCCAAGGGAAAGGCCATCGTCAATATCCTGCCGATTCCGCAAGGCGTGTCCGTCGCCGCCATCATGCCGGTCGACCGCCCCGAAGAGGAATGGGCCGATCTCCAGATCGTTTTTGCCACCTCGGCGGGCGATGTGCGGCGCAACCGCCTGTCGGATTTCACCAACGTGATGCGCAACGGCAAGATCGCGATGAAACTGCCTGAAGATGGCTCCGTAAGCCTCGTGAATGCAAGGATTTGTTCCGAGGATGACGATGTGATGCTGGTCACTGATGCGGGCCGCGCGATCCGCTTTCCGACGACCGAAGTGCGCGTCTTTGCCGGGCGAAGCTCGACCGGCGTGCGCGGCATCCGGCTTCAGGGCAAGGACCGCGTCGTGTCGATGTCGGTCATCCGGCATTTCGAAGCAAGCTCGGATGAGCGCGCGGCCTATCTGAAAATGCGCCGTGCTGTCGCAGGGTTGGCGGACGATGTTGATGCAACGGATGAAGATGTCACCATGGCCAACGCCACCATCAGCCCCGCCCGCTATGCCGAAATGTCGGCGGCCGAGAACCTGATCCTGACCATCACCTCGGGCGGCCTGGGCAAGCTTTCCTCGTCGCATGACTACCCGGTGCGCGGACGCGGCGGCATGGGGGTTCAGGCGATCGACAAGGCGATGCGCGGTGGCAGGATCGTCGCCTGCTTCCCGGTCGAGCTTGATGACCAGATCATGCTCGCCACCTCCAGGGGGCAGTCGATCCGGGTGCCGGTGATGGGCATTTCCTTCCGCTCGCGCAGCGCCGGCGGGGTCAAGGTCTTCAACACCGGCAAGGCCGAAGAGGTGGTCAGCGTCGCCTGGATCGCCGACAAGGGCGACGAGGCCGAGACCGAAGACGGCAGCGAAAGCTGAGATCTTCACCCGATCGGAGAGTGTCCGTTCTTTTGTGTATGAGTGATCCGGTTCATGCTTCACCAAAAGGAAGC
>JAABTV010000056.1 GCA_011389685.1 Paracoccaceae bacterium | reverse complement strand
TCGCCAACGCTGTACTCAGAGATCAACAGCCATTCACGCTCACTTCTAGCCCCTGACGAAGAACACAGTTGCCATGGAGCGGGTCGGGCGCTGCCCGGGCTGCAAGCAGCCCGGGCGGGGTGAATTCGATCAAGCGCACGGCGCATTAATCAATTTTCCCTTAACGATTGCTGCAACGCGGCGGTGCACCCCCGGCAGCCGGGGCGCAGCCGGACATCACCCCCCGGTTTTCGCAGCATTGCAGCGCCGTTAACCGCTTGGGTCGCGCCAGCGGTTGACGATCGGATAGCGCCGGTCAAGCCAGAACGCGCGCGGGCTCAGCCTTGTGCCCGGGGCCGACTGGAACCTCTTGTATTCGCTGATGTAAATCAGGTGTTCGACCTGTTTGACCACGTCCCGATCATGCCCCGCCGCCACGCAATCACCCACGCTCGCCTCCTGATCGATCAGCATTTCCAGAATGGAATCAAGCACTTCATAGGGCGGCAGGCTGTCCTCGTCCTTCTGGTCCGCGCGCAGCTCGGCACTCGGCGGCTTGTCGATCACCCGCGCCGGAATCACCTCGCCCTCCGGCCCTTTCATCCAGGGCCGGTGATTGGCGTTGCGCCACCGGCAGGTGGCAAAGACGTGGGTCTTGTACATGTCCTTGATCGGGTTGTAACCGCCTGACATATCGCCATAAATCGTGGCATACCCGACCGCCACCTCGCTCTTGTTGCCGGTGGTCAACAGCATCTCGCCGAACTTGTTGGAAAGCGCCATGAGCAGCAATCCGCGCAGCCGCGACTGGATGTTCTCCTCGGTCACGTCCGGGTCCGTGCCCTCGAACAACGGGGCCAGCGTCTCGGTGACAGCGGCGCGGGATTGTCCAATCGGAACAGTGTCATAGCGACAACCCAACCGTTCCGCCACCGACCTGGCATCGGCCAGCGAATCCTCGGCCGTGTATTCCGAGGGCAGCATCACGCAGCGCAGGTTCTCCGGCCCCAGCGCATCCGCCGCGATGGTCGCCACGATCGCACTGTCGATCCCTCCCGACAGCCCCAGCAAAGCCTGGGAAAACCCGGTCTTGCCCATGTAATCGCGCAACGCCTCGACCATGGCGCGGTAATCCTGTTCCTCGACCCCCGGCAGATGCGCCATCACCCCCGGTTCGGCGCGCCAGCCATCGGCCCCGCGCGTGAAATCGACATGCGCGATTTCTTCCTCGAAAACAGGCAGTTGCACGGCCAACTCGCCATGCGGGTTGAGCACGAAACTGCCCCCGTCAAAGACCTGGTCATCCTGCCCGCCCACCATGTTGAGATAGACCACCGGCAGACCCGTCTCGATCACCCGCGCCACCATCATGTTGGCCCGCACGTCGAATTTCTCGCGGAAATACGGGCTGCCATTGGGGATCAGAAGGATCTCGGCACCGGTCTCGGCCAGCGTCTCGGCCACATCGGCAAACCAGCCATCCTCGCAGATCGGGCTGCCGATGCGCAGATCGCCCACCACGTAAGGCCCCGTCACCGGCCCGCTTTCAAACACGCGCACCTCGTCGAACACGGTCTCGTTGGGCAGGTGATGCTTGAGAACAGTGGCCGTGATCCGCCCGCCCCGGCAGATGTGATAGGCGTTGTAAAGCGCGCCCTGAGCAAGCGCCGGACCGCCGATCGCCAGCGCCGGCCCATCCGCGCAATCCCGCGCCAGGGTCTCGATGGCGGCAATCGCCGTGTGGTGGAAAATCCTTTTCATCACAAGGTCCTGGGTGTTGTAACCGGTGATGAACATCTCGGGCAGCGCGACCAGGTCGGCGCCCGCGCCGCGGCCCGCTTCCCAGGCCCTGCGCGCCTTGGCGGCATTGCCCTCGATATCGCCCATGACCGGGTTCAGCTGCGCCAGCGTCAGGCGGAATTGATCGCTCATTTGGCCACCTCAGGATCGTTGCGGCCAGATTTAACAGATCATGGCCCAAGGGAAAGCCAATTTGCCCGCCCACGCCACGACCCCGGCAAAAGACATTGCCCCTTTCCGCCCCGTCGCTTAGATTTCCCGCATCCAAGGCTGTAATCGATGGCCAAATCAGACAGGGGGCCGGGCACGATGAATTCCGCACGCATCTTGAGGCTGACCGCATACGCCGCGGCGCTGGCCACGGGCCTCTCCGCCATGGCGCAGGACGGCGACACCCGGACCAAGCAATATGACGATGGCGGCGTCTACGAGGGCACCTTCCGCAACGGGCTCCAGCACGGGCAGGGCACGTATCGTTTACCCAACGGTTACGAATACAGCGGAGAATGGGTCGACGGCGAGATTCGCGGTCGCGGCATCGCCCGCTTTCCCAACGGCTCGGTCTACGAGGGCGAATTCGCCAAGGGCAAGCCCGAGGGTGTGGGCCGGATCGTGTTCTCCGACGGCGGCACTTATGAGGGCGACTGGGTCGATGGCAAGATCACCGGCCAGGGCGTCGCGGTCTATGCCAACGGCACCCGCTACGAGGGCGGTTTTCGCAACGCCATGCACCATGGCCGCGGAAAGATGACCTCGCCCAATGGCTATGTCTATGACGGCGACTGGGTCAACGGCGTCAAGGAGGGGCTGGGCCGCATCACCTATCCCGATGGCGCGGTCTATGAGGGCCAGGTCGAGCAAGGTGCGCGCCACGGCGAAGGCACGCTCATCATGCCCGACGGCCTGGTTTACGAGGGGATGTGGAAAGACGGCCAGATCAACGGCACTGGCATCCTCACCCAGCCCAATGGCGATGTCTACGAAGGCGAGCTCGTCGCCGGGCAGCGCGAGGGCACGGGCAAGGTGACCTATGCCAATGGCGATGTCTACGAGGGCGAATTCAAGGGCGACAAGCGCGAGGGCCAGGGCACGTTCGAGGGCGCCGACGGCTATCGCTACGAAGGCAGCTGGGTCGATGGCCGGATCGAAGGGTCGGGCAAGGTGACCTATCCCGACGGATCGGTCTATGTCGGCCAGTTCCGCGATGACGTGGCCGATGGCGAGGGCAAGATCACATACCCTGACGGCTCGACCTACGAGGGCGAGTGGAAGAACGGCGTGATCGACGGCAACGGCAAGGCCGTCTATGCCAATGGCGTCATCTACGAAGGCGGTTTCCGCAACGCCCGCAACCACGGGTTCGGCGTGATGACCTATGCCGACGGATACCGTTATGAAGGCGAATGGAAGGACGGCCAGCGCCATGGCGAGGGCACCGCGACCTATCCCGACGGCACCGTCTACAAGGGCACATTCGCCGATGGTCAGCGCCACGGCAAGGGTGAGATCACCATGCCCGACGGCTTCCACTATGTCGGCGAATGGAAGGACGGCCAGATCTCGGGCGAGGGCCGGGCGACCTATGCCAATGGCGATGTCTATATCGGGAACTTCCTCGACGGCAAACGTCAGGGCAAGGGCACCATGACCTATGCCGAAGGCGGCGAGGAAAGCGGCACCTGGACCAACGGCGCGTTGCAGGACGAATAGGGCATGCCAAGACACGCCGCCGCGCGCAGGTTCGCCGCCGGCGCATCATGTTGAAACCGGCCCGCGCATGGCTTCTCGCTCTCGGCCTTCTGGCCACCCTTTCCTCGCGCCCCCTCGCCCAGGAAACCCCCGAAAACGAGATCCGCATCGGCATTCTCGCTTTTCGCGGCTGGACGGCGACGGAACCCCACTGGAAACCGCTCGAACGCTATATCGCCGATGCGCTGGAACAGCCGACGCGGCTTGTGCCGGTGACGCTGATCTCGGCGGGGCCGTTGATCGACAATGGTGGCGTGCATTTCCTCGTCACCAACCCGGGTCATTACGTGACGCTGGCCCGCACCCGCCCGATGAGCGTTCTGGCCACCCGCAAGCGGCTTGTTTCCGATGGCACGCTCGCCTCGGATTTCGGCAGCGCCATCATCACCGCCGCCGATGGCCCGGTGCGCACGCTCAAGGATGCCGCCAACCGCCGCCTTGCCGCGGTCGATCCGAATGCATTCGGCGGGTTCCAGATCGCCTGGGCCGCCTTCATCGAACAGGGGCTCGATCCGTTCACCGACCTCGCCGCGCTCGATTTTGTGGGCTTTCCGATGGACCGCGTCATCGAGGACGTGCTGGCCGGGCGCACCGATATCGGCATCGTGCGCAGCGGCCTGATCGAGGAACTGGCCGCCGAGGGCAAGCTCGATCCGGCGCGGCTGCGCGTGCTCAACCCCAACGCCTCCTACACCTATCCCGATTCGCTCTCGACCCGGCTGTTTCCCGAATGGCCCTTCCTTGCGCTGGCCGGCAGTCCCGCATCGGTGCGCGACCGCATGGCCCTGGCCCTGCTTGCCCTTCAGGATGATGCGCTGCGCCTCCGATACGGGCTGCGCGACGGCTGGGGCGCGCCGCAAAGCTATCACGCGGTCGAGGCGCTGCTCGCGGATTATGCCGCGCGGCTCGACCGGGGCGGCACGACCGCCCGGCTGGTCCCGCCCGCATTGGCCGGTGCCGCGCTGCTTCTGGTGCTCGCCGCCCTCTGGCGCCTGCGCCGCCGCCCCGCCCCCGTGCACGGAATCGCGCCCAACCCCCTGGCCGACGCGCCACCCGACGCGCTTGCCGTCCCGCTCACCCAACGCGAAGGCGAAATCCTCGATCTGGTCCGGCTGGGCCATTCGTCCAAGGAAATCGCCCGAACCCTCGGGATCAGCCCCAAGACCGTCGAGTTCCACCGCGCCAACCTTCTGCGCAAGCACGAGGCGCGCAGCACGGTCGAACTGATCTCCAAGGCCGCCCCTCCGCAAACCCCGTCCTGACCGACATTCTGCGCAACCTAGGGAATACCCCAGGTTCATTCGCGGGTTTTCAGGTGATGCTGCGGGTTACCGCCCACCGGTCATGATGGGATACTCGCCTGATCCGTCAATCGGAGATAAAGGGAGGAACCAATCATGACATTCATCCGCAAGGCCACCACCGGCCTCTTGGCGCTCACGCTCGCGCTTCTGCTGGTCGCGGCCGGCGACGCGCAGGCCAGTGACCGTTATGGCAAGCAAAAGGTCGTCTATCACATCAACTACAATGGCGGCGACGGCGACCGCGCCTATCTGGGCGCGATGAACAACATCCAGAACCACATCAACGCGGTTGGTGCCGAGAACATGGATATCAAGGTCGTGCTCCACGGCAACGGCCTGGGTCTGCTCAGCCAGGCCAAGACAAACGAAAAGCTCAGCGGCCGGGTGCTCGGACTCAAGGGCCAGAATGTCGGCTTTCACATCTGCAACAACACGCTGGTGGGCCGCAATATCGACCTCAATACCGATCTTTTCGACGCCTACGAAGAGGATATCGTGCCCTCGGGCGTGGCCGAACTCAGCTATCTGCAACAGCAGGGCTATACCTATATCAAGCCCTGACCTGTCGGTCCGACCACACCAAAGGGCGTCCCCACGGGCGCCCTTTTTTCGTTGCGTCACGGCGCTTGCGACGAATGGACCCACGCGACACCCCGCCCTAGACTTGTCTTGCCCGCCCGGTTCAGAACACCGGGTCAGATGACAGCAATCAGCACCATGGGCCAAGGACACAGCAAGACAGGGACACGCGCCATGAGTTTCGCCTTCGACGACTTCCTCTCCGAACCCGCCCGCGCGCGATCCGCCCCGCCCTTCACCGGCCTGCCGCCCTATCATTTCGTCGGCGGCAACATCGACGAGCCGACCGTGCCCGCCGACGCGCTGGCCGAGGCCGTGGCCCGGGTGATCCGCGAGGAAGGCCACGCCATGGGCAAATACGGCATGGATGGCGGCCCGCAGGGCTACCTCCCCCTGCGCGAGGAAATCTGCACCATCCTCGAACGGCGCACCGGCATCACCACCACCCGCGACGAGGTTCTGGTCACCTCCGGCTCGCTTCAGGCCATGGATCTTGTGAACAAGGCACTTCTCGACGCGGGCGACGTGGTGCTGCTTGAAGACGCCAATTACATGGGCGCGATCGCCAAGCTGCGCGCGCTCGGCGTGACCCCGCATCCGATTGCCCTCGACGGGGACGGCATGCGCATGGACGCGCTCGAAGAGGCGCTTGAAACCCTCGCCCGCGCGGGGCGCAAGCCCAAGTTCATCTACACCATTCCGACGATCCAGAACCCCACCGGCACGATCATGCCCGAGGCGCGGCGCCGCGAGATGCTGGCGCTGGCCCGCAAATACGACGTGCCGATCTTCGAGGATGATTGCTATGCCGATCTGGTCTTTTCCGGCACCCGCCCGCCCGCGATCCACGCGCTCGACGATGAGAACCGAGTGATCTATTGCGGTACCTTTTCCAAAACCATCGCGCCTGCGCTGCGCCTCGGCTATCTGGTCGCGCCCTGGCCGCTGATGGGCCATATCCTGCCGCTCAAGACCGACGCGGGCACCGGCGCGCTGGCGCAGATGGCACTGGCCGAATATCTGCCCGGCCATTACGACGCGCATGTCGCCGGGCTGCTGCCGATGTTGCAGGAAAAGGCCGATACGCTCTGCGCCGCGCTGGACGAACATTTCGGCGCCGCCGCGCAATATGACCGGCCCGTGGGCGGGATCTATCTCTGGGTCACGCTGCCCGACGCGGTCGACACCGACCGGCTGTTTCACGCCGCGCTCGAACAGGGGATCGAGATCAACCCCGGCTCGGAATGGAGCGTGTCGAGCGCCGAGAACCGCCACCGCATGCGGCTCTGCTTTGGTCATCCCCCCAGTCCCGTGATCCGCGACGGCGTGGCCAAACTGGCCGAGATCTGCCACGCCGAATTCGGTGTCCCCCTGCGCAGCGGCAATATCTCGCGCGGCTGACACCCGCGCCCCGGGCAAGTGACGGCGCGTTCCGCTTGGCAAACCGTCGCGCGCGGCCCTAGCCTGCCCGCGGGAGGACACAATCACATGAGCATCATCACAAGCCCCTATCCGCCGGTCGACCTGCGCGAGGTCTCGATCACCACCCGCGTCTTCGAGGGTCTGGGCGACGATCCCGATCGCCCGCTCCTGATCGACGGGCCGACCGGGCGCAGCGTTTCGGTGGGCGGCTTTGTCCATGCGGTCAAACGGCTCGCCGGGGGCCTCAACGCGCGCGGCACCGGGCAGGACACGATGATCGCGCTGATGGCGCCCAACCTGCCGGAATATTGCGTCACCTTTCACGGCATCGCATGGGCGGGCGGCACGGTCACGCTGATCAACCCGACCTATACCGCGCATGAGGTCCGCCACCAGCTCGCCGATTCGGGCGCCACCCTCCTGATCACCATCCCGCAGTTCCTCGACACCGCGCGGGAGGCCGTGCAAGGCACCGACGTGCAGGAAATCGCCGTGATCGGCGAGGCCCCGGGCGTGCTGTCGCTCACCGATCTTATGGGCGAGCCGCAGGAGGCGCAGACTCCGGTCAACATCCGCAACCACGTCCTCGCCCTGCCCTATTCCAGCGGCACCACCGGCCTGCCCAAGGGGGTGATGCTGACCCATTGGAACCTCGCCTCGAATATCGACCAGACCATGGCCACCTTCACCACCGAACCCGGCGAGATGACCGTGGCCTTCCTGCCGTTCTTTCATATCTACGGGCTCGAATGCCTCGCCAATATCGTGCTGGCGGCGGGCGGCGGGCTGGTCACCATGCCGCGCTTCGATCTCGAGATGTTCCTGCACCTGTCATCCGAACACCGCACAAGGCGGATGTATGTCGTGCCACCGGTGATGATCGCGCTGGCCAAGCATCCGATGGTTGCGGACTATGACCTCTCCTGCGTCGAACAGGTCAATTCCGGCGCCGCGCCGCTGGGCGGGGACGTGACCGACCGGGTCGCCGACCGACTGGGCTGCGCCACGACGCAGGGCTATGGCATGACCGAACTTTCGCCGGTCTCGCATTCCACCCCGCCCGACCGCGCCCGCCCCGGTGCCTCGGGGCTGACCA
The DNA here is from genome assembly GCA_011389685.1 of Paracoccaceae bacterium. Taxonomy (GTDB): domain Bacteria; phylum Pseudomonadota; class Alphaproteobacteria; order Rhodobacterales; family Rhodobacteraceae; genus Aquicoccus. The sequence continues at coordinate 14,291 of JAABTV010000056.1, read as the reverse complement.
TCCCCAACACCGAATGCCGCGTGGTCGAACCGGTCACCGGCCGCGACGTGGAGCCGGGCGCCGAGGGCGAGCTGTGGGTGCGCGGCCCGCAGGTGATGAAAGGCTACTGGAAGAACGACGCGGCCACCGCCGAGACCCTCGATTCGCAAGGCTGGCTGCATACCGGCGACATCGTGCGCTTCGACGCGGACGGGTTCATGTATGTCACCGACCGCCTCAAGGAGTTGATCAAGTATAAAGGCTTCCAGGTCGCCCCGGCCGAGCTTGAGGCCGCGCTCATCACCCACCCCGACGTGGCGGATGTGGGCGTGATCGGCGTGCCCGACCCGGAGGCGGGCGAATTGCCCATGGCCTTTGTCGTGGCGGCCGGCGCGACACCGACTCTCGAGTCGCTGCAGGCCCATCTCGACGGGATGCTGTCCCATTACAAGCAGGTCCGAAGGCTCGAAATCACCGACGCCATCCCCAAGGCCGCCTCGGGCAAGATCCTGCGCCGGGTGCTGCGCGACAGAGTCGCGGGCAAGGGCTGACCACCGGTTGGCGGAACCGGAATTTTTCGAAAATTCCGGCCCGTTTTCTTTGAAAGAAAACGAGTCCGCGCGTCGCAAAGCAGGCCGTCAGGAACGCAGACGCGCCGCTCAGCAATACCGCTCCGGCCCGACCCACTGGCTTTCGTTGTAACGGTCGCCATGGCACCACCCAACGGGCAGCACCTCTTCGATGCGCCGCAGGTCATCCGCCGACAGCGCGATCTCGGCGCCGCGCACGCATTCGCGCAGATGCGCGACCGACCGCGTGCCGGGGATCGGGATCACATGCTCCCCCTGCGCCAGAAGCCAGGCATTGGCCAGCGCCGCCGCCGGCTCGCCCATCTCGGCCGCCAGCGCCCGGAACCGGTCGGTCGCGGCAAGGTTGTAGCCGAGGTTGGGCTCCCGAAACCGCGCATTCCCGGCCAGGAACGCGGCCCCGGCAATCGCCTCGCGCGACAGCGGATGATCGGTCAGCAAGGACCGCCCCACCGGCGAGAACGCCACCAGCGCCGTGCGCAGTTCGGCGCATGTCTGCACCAGCCCCAGCTCTGGCGATCGCGTCTGGAGCGAATATTCCGACTGCACCGCCGCAACCGGATGCACCACGGAGGCCCGGCGCAATGACGAGGGCGCGATTTCGGAAAACCCGAAGGCCCCGATCTTGCCGGTCTTCATGATCTCGACCAGCCCCTCGGTCACCGCCTCGATCTCCATGCCCGGATCACGCCGATGGACATAGAACAGATCGACCCGCTCCACCCCCATCCGTTTAAGGCTCTTGTCCAGTTCCACCTCAAGATGCGCCCGGTCGTTGCGAAAGCAGCGGTTGCCCTCCGCATCGCGGGTGATCCCGGCCTTGGTGGCGATCACGAACTCATCCTTCGCGGCCGGATCGCGCGCGAAATAGCTGCCGATCCAGTCCTCGGACCGGCCCATGCCATAGACATTCGAGGTGTCGATATGGTTCACGCCCCAGTCCCGCATCGCATCCAGAATGGCATGCGATGCCGCCTCGTTCGTCGGTCCGTAAAAGTCGGAAAAGCTCATCGCGCCATAACCCACGGCGGCGATCTCCGGCCCGTCCTGTCCCAGCTTGCGTGTCTTCATGCCGGTTCTCCCCGTTTTTCCTCGACCACCGCGATGGCTGCAGCCACCGCCTCGTCTATGCTCATCTCGGACGTGTCGATCACCACCGCGTCCCCGGCAGGTCTGAGCGGCGCTGTGGCGCGTTCGCTGTCGCGCGCGTCGCGTTCCCTCACATCGGCCAGCACCGCCTCGGGCGTGACCTCGTGGCCCGCCTCGCGCAGTTCGCGATGGCGCCGCCCGGCCCGCACCTCGGCGCTGGCGGTGACGAACAGCTTGGCCTGCGCCTCGGGGCAGATCACCGTGCCGATGTCGCGCCCGTCCAGAACCGCCCCCCCGGCCCGCGCGGCAAAGGCACGCTGGAAATCCACCAGCGCCGCGCGCACCTGCGGGTCCACCGCCACGCGGCTCGCGGCCTGCGCCACACCCGGCGCACGCAGATCGCCTGTCAGGTCTTCTGCGACCAGCGCCTGCGCCGCCTCGACCGCGTCCACACCGTCAATCACCTTCGCGCCCACCGCGCGATACAGCAGCCCGGTGTCGAGATGGGCAAAGCCGAAATGCTCGGCGACAGCCCTGGAAATCGTGCCCTTGCCCGAGGCTGCCGGCCCGTCGATGGCCACTGTAAACGGTTCGCTCATTGTCGTCTCCATTTCCTCCAGGCGGCGCCCACGAGCCCGGCGCATACCGCCAGCATGGCCAGCCCCGTCAGGGCCGACTTGGCCACGGTGGCCCGGCTCGCCGCAGCAATCAGCTCCGCGGGCACCGACCCGTCATGACGCAGCATCTCGGCCACGCGCGCGTTTTCCAGATAATCCGCGGTCATCCCACCCAGCGCCAGCAGGATCACCGCCAGCCGCAGCCAGAAAGGCCGGATCAGCATCCACGCCGCCCCGATCAGCACCGCCGCCAGCAACGCGGGATAGGCCAGATCGAGCCATTGCTGCGCCCCGAGATAGAGCCCGCGCCCCTCCGCGCCCAGCGCGGCCAGGAATGCGCGGGCCTCTTCCTCGGTATAACCTCCCGGACGCAGATCGAACGGCATCAGCCCGCCTGCATCGCGCATGATCGCGGGCAGGCTCCAGCCCAGCATCCCGCCATAGACCGCCAGCGTGACGGCGAGCAGCGCCCAATATGCGGCGCGCCGGCCAGTCACGCGTCGGCCCACGCGATCTTCGCGCCGAGACCCGCCATCAGCGGCTCGAACACCGGAAAGGACGTGGCCACCGGCGCCCCGTCATCGAGCCGCACAGGTGCGCCCGCCGCCATGCCGAGGCACAGGAACGACATCGCGATCCGGTGGTCGAGGAACGTCTCGACCTCGGCCCCACCGGCCACGCCGCCCGCGCCGCACCCGGTCACGATCCACCAATCCTCGCCGTCCTCGACCTCGACCCCGTTGGCGCGCAGGCCCCGCGCCATCGCCTCGATCCGGTCGCTTTCCTTGACGCGCAATTCGCTGACCCCGCGCATCACCGTCCGGCCGGTCGCATTCGCGGCCACCACCGACAGGATCGGGTATTCGTCGATCATGCTCGCCGCGCGATCGGGCGGCACCTCGATGCCCCTCATCGCGGGCGAATAGCGCGCGCGCAGATCGGCCACCGGCTCGCCACCCTCTTCGCGCGGGTACTCGTATGTCAGATCGGCGCCCATCTCGCGCAGCGTCTCGAACAGGCCCGCGCGAGTGGGGTTGAGCCCGATCCCCGGCACGAGCACATCCGAGCCCGGCACGATCAGCGCCGCACAGACCGGGAACGCCGCCGACGACGGATCGCGCGGCACCGCGATCACCTGCGGGCGCAACTCGGGCTGACCGGTCAGCGTGATCAGCCGCTTGCCATCCTCATCCTCAACGGTGATCTCGGCCCCGAACCCTGCAAGCATCCGCTCGGTATGATCGCGCGTCGCCTCGCGCTCGATCACCACGGTCTGCCCCGGCGCGTTCAGCCCGGCCAGCAGCACCGCCGATTTCACCTGCGCCGAAGGCACCGGCACCTCGTAGCGCACCGGCACCGGATCGCGCGCGCCCTCGATCACCATCGGCAGCCGCCCGCCGGAGCGCCCCACGGCCCGCGCGCCAAACAGCGCCAGCGGGTCGGTCACGCGGCTCATCGGACGGCTCACAAGGCTGGCATCGCCGGTGAAACAGGCGGTGACCGGCTGCGTCGCCATCGCCCCCATGATCAGCCGCACGCCGGTCCCGGCATTGCCGCAATCAATCACGCTTGCGGGTTCGCCAAATCCGCCCACGCCCACGCCCTGCACGCGCCATGTGCCGTCACCGTCGCGCGTGACCCCGGCGCCGAAATCGCGCATCGCCTGCGCCGTGGCCAGCACGTCCTCGCCCTCGAGCAGGCCGGAAATCATCGTCTCGCCCACGCACATCGCCCCGAGAATCAGCGCGCGATGCGAGATCGACTTGTCGCCGGGCACCTCGGCCACGCCGGAAAGCGCGCCGCACGGGGTGGATATCATCGGGATCGCAGAGCCATGAGACGCCATCGAAAACCATCCTTTGCCAAGATGCCCGCGTGATAGCCCAGCCTTCCGGCGTCGTCCATCGCCGATGCCGTCGCGGGGGCTCTGCCCCCAAGGCGCAAGACGCGCCGCGTCTTGCGCCACCCCCGAGGTATTTCGGGTCAGATGAAGCCGCGGTTCAGAACCATTGTCCCGGTTCCATCAGCCCGAGATCGAGCAACTGGCGCGAATGCCATTCGAACGGGATCGTGTTGTGCCAGCGAAACGTGTCGATATCGAAGGTCGAACCGGGGTTGCGCTTGAGCGCCTTGGCGGTGCGAAACGAGGCGATCGCGGCGGTCAGGTTGTTGTGCCACGGGCAGGCATAGGTGTTGTATTCCTCATCCGTGAATGTGTGATCGTCGCGCAGGGCAATCCCCGGCTGCGCGCGGAACAGGGCGACCCGGTCGATCTTGCGGCGCGGCGCGGGGATGTGTTCCTCGAACCGCCAGCGCAGCCCGCCGAAGAAATCGAGCTGGCGTTCCCTGGGGTGGTTGTTCATGGCCGGGTCGGGCCGGGCCAGCGCGTAATAGCCGGTCTTGTCGATACAGGCGGTTTCGAGCGAGACCGCGTCTGGATATTTCCCCAGATCGCCCGCGTAGAGGTCGATCACGAAACTCAGCATCGCATCGCGCCGCTCTTCGCCGTGAAACCCCAGCATCTCGCCGATGGTGCGGGTCTCGCAGAATGGGTAGAACAGGTATTCCGCGTTGAAACAGTAATAGAGCCACTGCCCCTCGGCCGCGCCGATGACCGCGTTCACCGCCCGCTCAAGCGCGCCGTCGGGCGCCATGTCATGGCGCACCCGATGCACGCTGCGCAGCAGATCGGCGGGCAAACCGAATGAATCGGGCATGAAACACACCACCGACTTGAACCCCAGCTGCTGGTGATGGCGCAGCGTGGTGTCCAGTTCGACCTCGTCCTCGGCGAAGACAAGCGCCACCGGCCCCCGGGCGAGGGCGTCTTTCCCCCGGTTCAGGAAATCCCCGAGACCGGCATAATATCGCGTTTCTGTCATTTCGTTCATCCTGGGCAGAATCGGTTAAATGGGGGTGCATTGCAAGCCACCCCGCACCTGATGTAATCAACCGCCCTGAAACCCGCGCGCGAGGATCCCATGGCCGACACCAAGAAGCTCTTCATCAAGACCTACGGGTGCCAGATGAATGTCTATGACAGCGAACGCATGGCCGAGGCGCTGGGCGGGGCGGGCTATGTTGAAACCGGCCGCCCGGAAGACGCCGACATGATCCTGCTCAACACCTGCCACATCCGCGAAAAGGCAGCGGAAAAGGTCTATTCCGAACTGGGGCGCTACAAGGGGCTCAAGGCGGCCAATCCCGATCTCAGGATCGGCGTCGCGGGCTGCGTCGCGCAGGCCGAGGGCGAAGAGATCATGCGCCGTCAGCCGCTGGTCGACCTGGTGGTCGGCCCGCAGGCCTATCACCGCCTGCCCGAGATGGAGGCGCGGGCGCGCGCCGGGCACAAGGCGCTCGACACCGATTTCCCGCAAGAGGACAAGTTCGAGCATCTGACATCGCGCCCCAAGGCCGCGCGCGGCCCCACCGCCTTTCTCACCGTGCAGGAAGGGTGCGACAAGTTCTGTGCCTTCTGCGTGGTGCCCTATACCCGCGGCGCCGAAGTGTCGCGCCCGGTCGACCGAATCCTGACCGAGGCGCGCGACCTCGTTGAACGCGGCGTGCGCGAAATCACCCTGCTAGGCCAGAACGTCAACGCCTATCACGGCGCCGGGCCGGGCGGCGAGACCAGCCTTGCCGGGCTGATCTGGGCACTCAATGACATCGACGGGCTGGACCGCATCCGCTTTACCACCTCGCATCCCAACGACATGAGCGACGATCTGATCGCGGCGCATGGGGACTGCGACAAGCTGATGCCCTATCTACACCTGCCGGTGCAGTCGGGGTCGGATCGCATCCTCAAGCGGATGAACCGCGCCCATACCCGCGACAGCTATCTCGCGCTGATCGAGCGGCTGCGCGCGGCCCGGCCCGACATTCTCATTTCCGGCGATTTCATCGTCGGCTTTCCCGAGGAGACGGATGCGGATTTCGCCGACACGCTCGACCTGATCGAGCGGGTCGGCTATGGGCAGGCGTTCAGCTTCAAGTATTCTCCCCGCCCCGGCACCCCAGCGGCGGAACGCCCGCAAGTCGCGCCCGACGTGGCCGATGCAAGGCTGCAGGAGCTTCAGGCGCTCATCACCCGCCAGCAACGCGCAAGGCAGGATGCGATGGTCGGTCAGACCGTGGGTGTGCTGTTCGAGAAACCCGGCCGCCTGCCCGGCCAGATGGTCGGCAAGTCCGACCACCTGCACGCCGTCCATGTCGATGACTGCGCGGCCCGCCCGGGCGACCTCTGCCGGGTGAGAATCGTTTCCTCGGGGCCCAATTCGCTGGCAGGTGTGCTCGCCTGATCCCGCGATTTGCGCCCGGAAAACATCGCGGCCGGCGCAGAATTGGAAGAATCCCCCCGCCCGACCACAAGATCGGGTGGCCAAAGCCACTGAAAATTCTTCACAACGGCGCAGAAGCTGTTAGAGTGAAAGCACATTTTCGTCCGGACCCCGCAGGTGCTGCCAATTCCTCGGGTCCGGTTGGGGGAAACATAAATCAAGGGACAGAAGCTGTGGCGAAAGTTTTCTCGAAAACGGCGCGCGGGGTGGTCAGTGGTATTGTGGCTGCTGCCTTCGGCGTGATCCTCATGGCCAGCGACGTGGCCGCACAGGGGGCCGACAACATGGGCTCCGAAATGTTCAGGCGCGACACGCCTTCGCAGAAGGGCCGCGACAAGGGACAGTATATTCCGACGATTTCGATCACACCCGATGGCTGCGAGGCCTGGGTGATGGATGACGGCGCCGAAGGCTATGCCGTGAACCATGTGACCCGGCAGGGCATTCCGGTCTGCCGCGAGGTGAATGTCTGCGGCGTGATCAACGCGGACCAGTATTTCGCGACCGACAGCTACCGGATCACGCATTCCGGCCAGCAGCGGCTGCGCGAATTCTTCCGGAGCTCGCCCGCCTTTGCCTTCACCATCGTCGGCCATACCGACAGCCGCGCCTCGGATGATTACAACATGCGCCTCTCGCTCAACCGCGCCAATTCCGTCGCGCGGGTCGCCAAGAGCACCGGCGCCCGCATCGCCGATGTGCGCGGCATGGGCGAACGCAGCCCGGTCGCTGCGAACAACACCGTGACCGGCATGGCGAAGAACCGCCGCGTCGAAATCCTGTGCATCCAATGACAAGGGGCCACGCATGAAACTCGCAATGAAACTGGCGCTCTGCGCCTCGCTCTTCGCCGTGGCCGGCTGTGACGAAGGCCTGCGCGGCTATCCCGCCGACAAGACCATCGACCGCGGCATCGACCAGAAACACCTGTCGCAACTGCAATGGGGCGTCTGGGTCGATCCGACCGGCTGTGACACCTGGATCGCCGATGACGGGGTCGAGGGTTACATGGTCCGCCGGATGGACAAATACGGCAAGCCGGTCTGCTCGGGCGTCGCCCCGCCGACCTATACCGCCGGCGATTTCAAGGGCGGCTCGAAAATCCGCGATCCGAACTGAGACGTGGAGATCTGCATCAATATCGGCCGCGCTGGGCAACCTGCGCGGCCGTTTTGGTATCAATCGCGTGACATTCACCGGCCCGGCCTTGCGCCCCGCCGCGCGGCTTGGCACCATCACGCTGCGGCTATCGCTTCCGCGCCGCATGTCAAGGAGATCTGATTGGCCATCAACGTGCTGCCCCCGCCCCAATCGAGCAATGGTGACGACCCCGACGCGCTGCGCGAGAGCCTCGCCGAATTTCCCGACAACCGACTTCTGATCGAGCTTTGCGGCGAATATGACCGCAATCTCGCCGAGATCGAACAGAAACTCGGCGTGCAGATCCTGCGTCGTGGCAACCAGATCGTGGTGATCGGTGATGCCGCGGCCTCGTCCGAGGCGCTCTCGGTGCTGGGCACGCTTTACGAGCGGCTCGAATCCGGGCGCCGGGTCGATTCGGGCGATGTCGATCGCGAGCTGCGCATGGACAGCCCCGGTGGCGGCTATGATGGCGATCAACTCGAAATGTTTCGCGGTGGGCGGATCGAGATCAAGACCCGCAAGAAGACCGTGGAACCGCGCACCGACGCCCAGAAGACCTATGTCACGGGCCTGTTTGGCAACGAACTCGCCTTCGGCATCGGTCCGGCCGGCACCGGCAAGACCTATCTCGCCGTCGCCGTGGGCGTGAACATGTTCGTCGAGGGCCTTGTCGACCGCATCATCCTGTCGCGCCCCGCCGTCGAAGCAGGCGAGAAGCTGGGCTACCTGCCCGGCGACATGAAGGACAAGGTCGACCCCTACATGCAGCCGCTCTATGACGCGCTCAACGATTTCCTGCCCGGCAAGCAACTGGCCAAGCTGATCGAGGAGAAACGCATCGAGATCGCGCCGCTCGCCTTCATGCGCGGGCGCACGCTATCAAATGCCTTCGTGGTGCTCGACGAGGCGCAGAACGCCACCACCATGCAGATGAAGATGTTCCTCACCCGGCTTGGCGAAGGCTCGCGCATGGTCATCACCGGCGACCGCACCCAGATCGACCTGCCGCGCGGCGTGCCCTCGGGGCTGTCGGATGCCGAGACCCTGCTCAAGGGGATCGACGGGATCAGCTTCAACTACTTCACCTCGAAGGACGTGGTGCGCCACCCGCTCGTGGCCCGCATCATCGAAGCCTATGACGCTGCCGATCCGACCCGCCCGCACAAGGCGTGAGTCGCCGCATCTCTTCCCGCCCGGGGCGGAAATCGCTAATCCTTGCCAAGGTGAACCGGTTTTGGCCAATTGCGGGCGAGAGGGCAGCACAGGGCCGCGGTCGGGTACTCACAACATCCATGCTGGGCAGTTTATCTTGCAACGTCTTTCCCTGCTTAGGGCGATGCGCAACCCCTCAAAAGCACCCGGCCGGGGGGCGGCCGTGTGCTGCCCGGGCGGCTGCGCCGCCGTTCCGGGCGGAGGCAAACTCAATCAATTGCAACAACGTAAAGCCACGCCATGTGCATCGACCTCATCATCGAAGACGACCGCTGGAGCGCGACCGCGCTTGACCGCCTCGCCCCCCGCGCCGCCCGCGCCACACTCATGCATCTCGGCCTTGACCCCGACGCCCACGAACTCAGCCTCCTGGCCTGCGACGACGCCCGCATCGCCACGCTCAACGCCGATTTCCGCGACAAGCCTCGACCCACAAACGTGCTGAGCTGGCCGGCGAGCGATCTCGCCGCGCCTGAGGATGGCGGAACGCCCGCCCACCCCGAACCGAACGCAAACGACCCCGAGACGGGGTTCCTCGGCGACATCGCCATCGCCTATGACACCTGCATGCGCGAAGCCGCCGAACAAGGCAAACCGTCCGACGCCCATGTGACGCATCTGATCGTCCACGCGATCCTGCATTGCCTGGGCTATGACCATCAGCGTGACCGCGATGCCACCCTCATGGAGCGACTTGAGATCGAGATACTTGGCAAACTCGGTCTTCCTGACCCATATAGGGACACATCGGGGTAATCCCCTCTGGACAAGGTAGAAATGGGCGACACAGACGACGGGTCTTCTAACGCGGCGCACAGCGCGCCGGTCAAGGCGACCAAACCAAAGATTGAACCACGGGGCGAACCGCCGAGTGAACCTCTGAGCGAACCTTTTAGCGAACCGCACCCGGACCCGTCCGAGGGCGGCTTCTTCCGACGGATCATCAGCGCACTCAGCCCCTCGGAAACCGACGATGCGGCCGATCATGACACGGCCCGCGCAAGGGCCGTGACGGCGATCCCCGGCCTGCTCAACCTGCGCCGCATGACGGTCGAGGACGTGATGATCCCCAAGGCCGAGATCGTCGCCGTGCCCACGACCATCACCCTTGACGATCTGGTCGAGGTGTTCCGCGAAAGCGGCATGACCCGCTTGCCGGTCTATGAGGAAACGCTCGACACGCCGCTCGGCATGATCCATCTCAAGGATTTCGCGCTGCAATACGGCTTCAACGGCCCCTCCGGCGATCAGATCGACCTCGAAAAGATGCTGCGCCCGCTGCTCTTTGTGCCGCCCTCCATGCCGATCGGCATCCTGCTGACCAAGATGCAGACCGAACGCCGCCACATGGCGCTGGTGATCGACGAATATGGCGGGGTCGACGGGCTGGCCACGATCGAAGACCTGATCGAACAGGTGGTCGGCGAGATCGAGGACGAACACGACCTTGAGGAAGACTCCTATTTCACCCGCGAATCGCCCGGCTGCTACTCGGCGCAGGCCAAGACGCCGCTGGACGAGTTCGAGGCCGAGATCGGCCTGTCGCTCACCGAAGCCGAGGATATCGACGAGGAAGAGATCGACACGCTGGGCGGGCTGGTCTTCATGCTCACGGGCCGGGTGCCGGTGCGCGGCGAGGTGGTCCAGCATCCCAACGGCACCGAGTTCGAAGTGACCGATGCCGACCCCCGCCGGATCAAGCGCCTGCGGGTACGCCTGCCCGACCATGCCGCCCCGCCGACCGATGGCTAGTCCCCTGAATCTGAACTTCGCAACATTGATCACTTACCCCCCCGGATCGCTTGCGATCCGGTTCGCGCCCGGCTCCGCCCCCGTCAAACCGAAGGTTTGCCTTCGGCAAAACGGCGGGCGCGAATTCTCGCAATGTTGCCAAGATTCTCAACGCCGGTGCTGTGGATTGACGCTGTGTTCATGTCACCACGCCCACCCTCGGGGCCGGGCGCGAACCTGTGTTGTGTTGATCGTTCAATGTGGGGAACTATGGTTGCATCATACTAGGGTCTGGACCCATTACCAACACCCCCTCAGTTCGGCGGATTTCCTGTCAGACAAGGAACACTGCCGCCGGAATAATGGTTCTATTTCAAGGTGCTGTGACGCTGTCGGGCGGGAAATCCGCCGACCCCGAAGGGCGCGGAGAAATGCGCGCTCTCGACGGCCTGCGCCGCTTGCAAAGGGGGCCGCCCTGTGCGGCGCGTCGAAAACCGCCGATTTCGCACGTTTTTCCGAACTGAGGGGGGGGTGGTAATGGATCCAGACCCCGGGCTCGGCGCCGACCCGGCCTGCCGGTTCGAAACCCGCGCCCGCCGCCTGTTCCTGCGCCGCCTCATGGGCGTGGCGGCGGTTTTCGGCGGGCTGGCCGCACTCGGTCACGCACCCTTCGACCTCTGGCCGCTGGCCCTTGTCGGGCTGGCCGGGCTGTTCGGACTCTACCGCGCGGCGATGACCCCGGCGCGCGCCTTCTGGACCGGCTGGGCCGGCGGGGCCGGGTATTTCGCCGTGGCCCTGCACTGGATCGTCGAGCCGTTCTTCGTCGATATCGCCCGCCATGGCTGGATGGCGCCCTTCGCGCTGGTGTTCCTCGCCGGGGGGCTGGCGCTGTTCTGGGGGCTCGGTTTCGCACTGGCGCGCTGGCTTGGCGGCCCGCCGGGGCGCGGCGCGCTGGCCTGGATCGCCGCCCTGACCCTGGCCGAAATGGCACGCGCCTATGTCTTCACCGGTTTTCCATGGGCGCTTCCGGGCTATCTCTGGGCGCCCAGCCCGGCGGCGATCCATGCCGCCCTGATCGGCCCCTATGGCCTCACCGCCGCCGCGCTGGCCACGGGGGTTGCGCTCTGGCTGCTGCTCTCGCCCCGCCACCGCCGCGCCGCCCTCGCCGGGCTGGCACTGGCGGGCCTGTTCATCGCCACCGGCTGGGGCCTGGGCCGCCCCGTCCCGCCCGCAGCGGATGCCCCCGTGATCCGCCTGGTGCAGCCCAACGCCCCGCAACACCAGAAATGGGATCCCGCCCATATCCGCAGATTCTTCGACCGCCAACTGGGCTTTACCGCCGCCCCGACCGCGGACAATGCCCCGCCGCCCGACCTTGTCATCTGGCCCGAAACCGCGATCCCGTGGTTTCTCGACAACGCCGGCGCGGCGCTCGAGTTGATCTCCGACATGGCCGGGGACCGCCCCGTGGTGCTCGGGCTGCGCCGCCTCGACAGGGCGCGCCTGCTCAACTCGCTGGTGGTGCTGGGCCCGGACGGCGGCACCCATGCCCTCTATGACAAGCACCACCTCGTGCCCTTCGGCGAATACATGCCGCTTGGCAATCTCGCCGCGCGCGTCGGTCTCACCGGCTTTGCCAACGACCAGGGATTCGGCTATTCCCCCGGCCCCGGCCCGCGCCTCGTCGACCTGCCCGGCATCGGACCCGCCCTGCCGCTGATCTGCTACGAGGCGGTCTTTCCCCATGACGTGGGGGCCGCCCCGGCCCGGCCCCGACTGCTCCTGCAGATCACCAACGACGCCTGGTTCGGACGCTTCTCGGGGCCGTTCCAGCACCTTCAACAGGCGCAGATGCGCGCCATCGAACAGGGGCTGCCCATGGCGCGCGTCGCCAATACCGGTGTTTCGGCCATGATCGGCCCGCGCGGCCACATCACGGCACGGATCGCGCTTGGCGAGGCCGGCTTCACCGACGCCGCCCTGCCACCGGCCCTGCCGCCCACGCCCTATGCCCGCACCGGCGACGCGCCGCTGGCCCTTCTCCTGACGCTCATCCTCGCCGTTCTGGCGTTTCGCCACCGCCAGGCAACCCGCCCGCCCTCCGAATAGCCATTGACCCCGGCACGGCACCTGCTTATCCAGATAAGAATTACCGTCACAACGGCTTCCTGGCGTGACGGAATAACAACCAATGGAGCACTTTTCATGGCCCGTCAGAACTACATATTCACCTCGGAATCCGTCTCCGAGGGCCACCCCGACAAGGTCTGCGACCGCATTTCCGACGCCGTCCTCGACGCCTTCCTGAAGGAAGAGGCCAGCGCCCGCGTCGCCTGCGAGACCTTCGCCACCTCCGGCATGGTGGTGATCGGTGGCGAGGTCGGGTTGTCCGATCGGGAACGGCTCAAGGACTACATTGGCCGGATCGCCCAGATCGCGCGCGACTGCATCAAGGACATCGTTTACGAGCAGGAGAAATTCCACTGGAACACCTGCCATGTGCTGAACTTCCTGCATGAACAATCCGCCCATATCAGCCAGGGCGTGGTGGACCGCGACGGCGCCGGCGACCAGGGCATCATGTTCGGCTATGCCGTGGACGAGACTCCCGAACTCATGCCTGCCCCGATCCAGTATGCCCACAAGATCCTGCGTCGCCTCGCCGAGGTGCGCAAATCCGGCGCCGAACCCAGCCTGCGCCCCGACGCCAAGACGCAGCTTTCGCTGCGCTACGAAGACGGCAAGCCGGTCGAGGTGACGCAACTGGTGCTCTCGACCCAGCATGACAGCGAGGATCAGTCCTCGGATGACGTCCGCGCCATCGTCGAACCCTATATCCGCGAGATGCTGCCTTCCGAATGGCTGACCGAGCGCACCGAATGGTGGGTCAACCCGACCGGCACCTTCGTGATCGGCGGCCCCGACGGCGATGCCGGCCTCACCGGGCGCAAGATCATCGTCGATACCTATGGCGGCTCGGCGCCGCATGGCGGCGGCGCGTTCTCCGGCAAGGACCCGACCAAGGTCGACCGCTCGGCTGCCTATGCCGCGCGCTATCTCGCCAAGAACATCGTCGCCGCCGGCCTCGCCTCGCGCTGCACGCTGCAACTCAGCTATGCCATCGGCGTGGCCAGGCCGCTGTCGATCTATGTCGACACCCACGGCACCGGGCAGGTCGAGGAAGCCGCGATCGAAAACGCCGTCTCAAAGGCGATGGACCTCACCCCCCGTGGCATCCGCACCCATCTGGGCCTCGACCGGCCGATCTATGAACGCACCGCAGCCTATGGCCATTTCGGGCGCGAACCCGACACCGAAGGCGGCTTCAGCTGGGAAAAGACCGACCTCGCCGCGGCCCTCGCGAAAGAGATCTGACCTAAGGCGTATCGCAGCAAATCGGATTCGTCTCGTGCCCAACGAAAGGGCAGCACATGGCCGCGGTCGGGTGCTCACTACATCAGCGTTGGGCAGTTTATCTTGCAACGTCTTTCCCTGATTCGGGCGACGCGTAACCTATCGAAAGCACCCGGCCGGGGGGCGTCCAGGTGCTGCCCGGGCGGCTTCGCCGCTGTTCCGGGCGGGGCGAATTCGAT
>JAABTV010000055.1 GCA_011389685.1 Paracoccaceae bacterium | reverse complement strand
TGGGATCGCGGCGCTCTGTAGAGCGTGCGATGCCGAGACCATCTTCATCTTCGAGGCGACATCAGGCTGTGACCAGACGCTGCTCACGGCGCTGGCGAAGGCGAAACGGCCCTTTGTCAGACTCAATCCCCTGCATGCCTGGCACTTTGCGCAGTCGCTCAACCTGCCCAAAACGGACAAGACCGATGCGCGCATGCTGGCCCGGCTCGGGACAGAACGCCAGCCGGTGCCGCATCTGCCACCAGACCCGGCAAGGACAGAACTGGCGCAACTGGTCGACCGCCGTGATCAGCTCAAGCGTATGGAAACACAAGAGAAGAACCGTCTGGGCAAAGCCACGAAACCGATCATCCGCGCCGCCATCCGTGCCTCCCTCAAGGCACTTGCCAACCGCATCGCCCGATTTGAAACAGAGATCGCAGCCCTTCTGGCGCGCGAGCCCGATCTGGGGCGCGATGCGCACCTGCTGCGGTCCATCCCCGGGATTGGACCGGTCACCGCCGCCTGCCTGCTGGCGCGTCTGCCGGAGCTTGGCCATCTCGATCGTCGTGCCGTTGCCTCCCTGGCCGGCCTTGCCCCGAAGGCCCGCGAGAGCGGCAAATTCCGGGGCCAGAGACGGATCGGACAAGGCCGCGAGGCAATCCGGCGCCTGCTCTACATGGCCGCGCTGTCGCTTTGGCGGACCCCGGGACCCGTCACCAGCTTTCTGAGGCGCATGCAGAAGGCTGGAAAGCCGGCCAAGGTCATTCTCATCGCCATGGCACGCAAAATCGCAACAATCGCCAACGCTGTACTCAGAGATCAACAGCCATTCACGCTCACTTCTAGCCCCTGACGAAGAACACAGTTGCCATGGAGCGGGTCGGGCGCTGCCCGGGCTGCAAGCAGCCCGGGCGGCATGAATTCGATCGAGTGCAACCCGCGTTAACCCTTGCTGCACAGGGGTTGACCCTGCCCCCTGCGCGCCCCTAGATGCGCCGCGCGCAACGCTGGCAGAAAAGGGCCGTCAAATGGGTTTCAAGATGGGCATCGTGGGTTTGCCGAACGTGGGAAAATCCACGCTTTTCAACGCCTTGACGCGAACAGCCGCGGCGCAGGCGGCAAATTTCCCGTTCTGCACGATCGAACCCAACGTGGGCGAGGTCGCGGTGCCGGACTCGCGGCTTGAGAAACTGGCCGAAATCGCCAAATCCCGGCAAACCATCCCCACCCGGATGACCTTTGTCGACATCGCCGGCCTGGTCAAGGGCGCCTCCCGGGGCGAAGGGCTGGGCAACCAGTTTCTCGCCACTATCCGCGAGGTCGACGCCATTGCCCATGTGCTGCGCTGTTTCGAGGATGGCGACGTGACCCATGTCGAGGGCCGGGTCGATCCGGTGGCCGATGCCGAGACCATCGAGACCGAACTGATGCTCGCCGATATCGACAGCATCGAGAAACGCCGCACCAACCTCCTGCGCAAGCTCAAGGGCGGCGACAAGGAGGCCGTGCAGCAGGAACGCCTTTTGAAACAGGCGCTTGCGGTGCTCGAAGAGGGCAAGCCCGCGCGCATGGTCGCGGTCGATCCCGAGGACGCGAAAGCCTGGAAAATGCTCCAGCTCCTGACCACCAAGCCGGTGCTCTATGTCTGCAACGTGTCCGAGGACGAGGCGGCCACCGGCAATGCCCATTCCCGGGCCGTGGCCGACATGGCCGCTGAGCAGGGCAACGCCGCGGTGGTGATCTCGGCGCGGATCGAGGAAGAGATCGCCCAGCTCGACCCCGACGAGGCAGAGATGTTTCTGAGCGAAATGGGCCTCACCGAGCCCGGTCTCGACCGGCTCATCCGCGCCGGTTACGAATTGTTGAACCTTGAGACCTATTTTACCGTAGGCCCGAAAGAGGCCCGCGCCTGGACGATCCGCCACGGCACCCTCGCCCCCCAGGCCGCCGGTGTCATCCACGGCGACTTCGAACGCGGCTTCATCCGCGCCGAAACCATCGCTTACGACGATTTCGTCGCCTGCGGCGGTGAACAGGGCGCGAAGGAATCGGGAAAAATGCGTGTCGAGGGAAAGGGTTACGAGGTAAAGGACGGCGACGTGCTGCACTTCCTCTTCAATGCCTGACCGACCGCGCGTTGCGATCAAGGCTTTGTTAACACCTGTTGCCAAACCCTTGCACCGCGGCGGTCGCGAGCGGTGTCAGACCACCAGAACCGGCACCGTCGACAGGCCCGTGACCTTGTGCGACACGCTGCCCAGAAGATAGCCCTCGACCGACCCCATGCCGCGACTGCCGATCACGATCAGGTCGTTGTCGTGCTCTTTCGCAAAGCTCACGATCGTGCGCGCCGGCTGCCCCGCCTTGACGAAGGCACGGCAGTTTTCCACCCCCCCTTCCCGCAGGATCGACTTGCCCTGCTCGGCCACTTCCTTGGCATGGGCGCGCATGATGTCGTCCATGTTGCCCGGGTCACTAGCCCGGACCATGGAAAAGGACGCCTCGAGCATCGAATGATGTCGAAAGACCGTCAGCACCGTGACATCGGCCTTGCAAAGAACCGCCAGTTCCGCGGCCTTCAACAGCGCCTGTTCGCCGCCGACAGAGCCGTCGAATGGAACGAGGATGGACTTGAACATGCTTTCTCTCCCTTACTTGGCAAAGGCCAGATCACGCAGGAACAAGGCGATCTGCGGAAAGAAGATGAGCAGGACCGACACCGACAGCAGGATGAAGATGAAGGGCGGCGTGCCCCGGATCACATCCATGTAGGGTCTCTTGAACACCGCGATTGCCGTGAAGATGTCACAGCCGAAGGGCGGCGTTGCCGAACCGATGGCGACTTGCAGGGTGATCAGCGTTCCCACCAGAACCGGGTCGAGCCCGACAGCCTTGACCACGGGCGCAAAGATCGGAACGAAAACCAGGATGACAACGATCGGATCGACAAACATGCAGCCGATGAAGAAGGCAATCGAGATCACGAAGAGAACGCCGATCGGCCCCATCTGGTCGATCCCGATGCCGCCCAGAACGGCCTGCGGAATCTGGGCAAAGGAGATGATCCACGAAAACGCGGCCCCCGCCCCGACAAGGATGAAGACCACTGCCGTGATCAACCCGGTCGATTTCGCGGTTTCATAGACGCCCCGCCAGTTCATGGTGCGAAAAATGACGGTTTCCAGAACCAGAGCATAAAGCACACAGGCCGCCGCCGCCTCGGTGGGTGAAAAGATCCCGCCATAGATCCCGGAAAACCCAACGGCCAAAGTGCGCGCTGCGTGGCCTTCATGCGCTCGGTCCAGGTGGTCTTGGGCTCGGTCGGCACGTTGTGGCGCACCGCGTAAATGTAGGAATAGATTGAGAAAAGCATGAGGATCAGCAGGCCCGGCCCGATACCGGCAAGGAACAGTTCGGCAATCGAGGTGTTCGAAACGACGCCATAGATGATCATACCGATGGAGGGGGGGATCAGGAACGCGATGTCCGAGGCGTTCACGATAAGGGCCAGCACGAAACTGTCCTTGTATCCCGCCTTGAGCATCCGCGGACGCAGCGGTGAACCGATGGCGACAACGGTTGCCTGGGTCGAACCGGATACCGCGCCGAACACGGTGCAGGCGGCCGCCGTGGACACGGCCAGCCCCCCCTTGAGATGCCCCACGAAGGCCATCACGAGGTCGATCAGGCGACCGGCGGAATGGCCCCGTGTCATGATGTCGGCGGCAAAGATGAACATCGGCACCGCGATCAGAGAGGCCGGACGGATACCGGCCATCATCTGCTGCACCATGGTCTCCATCTGACCGAGACCGCCGAACATCATGTAGAACCCGACAAAGGCCCCCACGATCAGCGGAATCATCATCGGAAAGCCCATCAGCAGGAGAACGATCATGATCGAAAAGATTGTAATGGCCATGGCTCAGACCTCCATCTCGCTGTCGTCATACCCTTCGATCACGCCGGTCGAGAGGTAGATATCCTTTTCGATCAGGTTCTTGATCGCGGTCAGCAGGTATTGCAGGCCGGTCATGAAAAACCCGATCGGGACCCAGACCAGTATCATCCAGACCGGGATCTGCAGCGATGGCAGGACCCTGCCCCGACCGGCCTGCGTCTGAATGTAAAGGAGTGAATACCACGCCAGCCCGAACATAAAGACCGCCGTGACCGTCGCGATCAGGATCATGAGCGGCTTGCGCAATCGCGGCGGCAGAGCGTCGAATATCGCCGACATGCGAATATGGCGCCCCTGACGGGCGGCATAGCTGATCCCCGAAAAGGTGATCATGATGATCAGAATCCGGTTCAGTTCTTCGGAAAAGAAAAGCGAGTTCTGAAAGACAAACCGACCGACCACGTTGGACACCGTGTTCAACGCCATGAGAAGCACGCCCACGGCGAGAAGGACCGACTCGACGCGGCTGATCGTGTTGTCTATCGTGCCCAGAAAACCCGGCAGGGTTGATCTGTATTCCGCCAGAGGCGCATCGTCGGTTCCGGTCGTATCGGTTTGCGATTGCAACTGCGAGGGTTGTTTTTCTTCTGTCACTGGCCCGTTCCGTCAATGTCTTGAAGCAAAGAAACGCCCCCGGCGGACCGGGAGCGTTCTGGAATGCGGGCCTATTGGGCCACCGCTTCGAGGTCGGCTTTCATCTGTTCGAGGATCGCCTTGCCACTGTCCCCGGTCATCTCGACGAATCGCTCCTCAACTTTCTTGCCGGCCTCGATGAAGGGCTGACGCTGTTCCTTGCTGAGGTTGGTGATCGTGATAGAGGGCTTGGCCTCCTTGATCTTCTCGATGCTCTCTGCGTGCAGGCCCTGCTGGTATTCGATGATGTGATCGAAGGCCACGTCGATGGCGCTCTGGATCACCTGCTGGTCCCCTTCGGGCAGGCCGTCATAGAAATCCTTGTTGGCCATCACGGCGGTGGTGAAGTTGTTGTGGCCGATGCAGGTGATGTACTCGGACACCTCGTACATGTTGGCCGACCAGTTCCAGAACATCGGGTTTTCCTGACCCTGGATGATGCCGGTCTGCAACGCGCCGTAGACCTCGCCCCAAGGCAGCGGCGTGGGTGTTGCACCAAACGCCTGGTAGCTTTCGACAAGCAGCGGATTGGTCATCACGCGGACCTTGACCTCATTGAGGTCGGAGGGTTTCGTCAACGGCTCTTGCGTGGTGACGCAGACCTCGCCCTCGGGGAACATGGTCAGGAGTTCCAGCCCCTGCTCGGCATAGAGCTCGGGGAACATCTCGTTGATCGCCTCGGAGGTGCGGAAGAACTCGCCGAGCGCGTCGGTGTTCTGCGGCAGCAGGTAGGGCACGAAGAAGACTTGCGCCTCGGGGATGAGCGAGCCGGTGAAGCCGGGGCTCTGGTCGACGAATTGCAGGATGCCGGCCTGCGTCTGTTCCATCGTGTCGGCGGATTCGCCGAGCGTGCCATAAGGGAAGAGCTGCACCTGGTGGTCGGTATTCGCCTCGACCTCTTCCTTGAACTTCTGGGCGAATACACCCTGCACGTCGTCCATGGCTTCCTCGAAGGCATACCGCCACGTGTCGGCACTTGCCGTCAACGCGCTTGCCATCAGCGCGGTTGCAGCGGCCGTTCCGGTCAGAAGTTTATCGAATCTTGTCATCACATTCTCCCTTGATAGTGGACTTTCCCATGCCGAAAGCATGGGCGACGGGCGAGCAATCGAGGCGTGGGCGCGGGGCAACTAGCAAGCGCTTTCAGGACAGGAGGCCCTGAATTCTCTCTGATTTCCGGGACGCACCTCTGGTGCAGGAAAACCTCTTTCTAGCCCGGCCCGACATGTCCCTATACGATGCCACGCTGAACCTCAAAGTCAACAGTAGCACCTTGCCGCTTGCAAAAATATTTACTTTCAACATGTTGCATACAAGTATGCCGGGCATGGACGGTCCGGGCCGGTGTTGCCAAGGCGGCGTTCTTCAACGGTCTCGCCTGGAAACATCGCGATCCCGGCGGGACCGGTCAACGCGGCCGAAATGTCATGCGATCTTTTCGGTGATTCCGGAAATCGCCTGAATGAGATTGTCCTCGGTCACTTCGTCAGAGGTGAATTCACGCATCACCCGGCCCGAATGCATCGCGACGATCCGGTCCGACACATGCAACACCTCGGGCATTTCCGAACTGATCACGATCACCGCGAAACCCTGTGCCGCCAGGTCGCGGATCAGATTGTGGATCTCCGACTTGGAGCCCACGTCGATACCGCGCGTCGGTTCGTCCACGATCAGCACCTCGGGGCGCATCGAAAGCCATTTGCCGATCACGATCTTCTGTTGATTGCCCCCCGAGAGATTGCCCACGATCTGACGCCAGCCGGGGGTGCGGATGTCGAGCTTGTCGCGATACTGATCGAAGATCGCGACCTCGGCACCGTCGCTGACAAAGGGGCCGGCGGTCAGGTCATCGACCTGGGGAAGCGTCATGTTGTCGCGGCAATTCATGCTTAGCACCAGACCCTGTGATTTGCGATCCTCGGGCACAAGGGAAATGCCGAGGCGCAGCGCGTCGATCGGAGAGGAGATGTGCACCTCCTGCCCGTCGAGCAGGATCTGACCGGCCGAGGGTGTACGCAGGCCAAAGATCGTCTCCGCGATCTCGGTCCGCCCGGCCCCGACAAGGCCGTAGAAGCCCAGCACTTCGCCCTTGCGGACGGCAAAGCTCACATCCTGGAAAAGGGAGCCGCAGCCGAGCCCGCGCACCTCGAGCGCGATATCGCCCATCTGATGATGGCTTTCGTTGCGCGACAGGTCGAGGCTGCGCCCGATCATCAGCTGCGTCACCTCGTCCTCGTCGGTTTCGGCGGTATTGAGCGTGCCGCGATACTGCCCGTCGCGCAACACGCTGATCCGGTCGGTGATCTTGAAGATCTCTTCCATCCGGTGCGAGATATAGACGATGCCCACGCCCCTGGATTGCAGATCGGCAATCACTTCGAACAGGACCACCTTTTCCGCATCGGTCAGCGACGCGGTCGGCTCGTCGAAAATGACCGCGCGGGGGTCGACCGTCAGGGCCCGGCCGATTTCCACCATCTGCTGATTGGCGATGGACAGATCACCGACACGGGTCCTCGCATCGAAGCCGACGTTCAGCGTCTGCAGAATGGCATCGGTGTCGGCATAGAGCTTGGCCCAGTCGACACGTCCAAGCCCCTTGAGGGGGAGTTCGCCCAGAAAGATGTTCTCGGCCACGCTCAGTTCGTCGGCAAGGCTGAGTTCCTGATGGATGAACACGACCCCCTTGGCCTTGGCCTGCATGGGCGAGGTCATCACGGTGGGCTCCTCGGCGATGAAGATCTGCCCCTCATTCGGAGCGTGGATGCCGCCCAGGACCTTCATCAAGGTGGATTTCCCGGCCCCGTTTTCGCCCATCAATGCGTGAACCTCGCCGGGCAGGACGCTGAAGGACACGCCGTCGAGGGCGCGCACGCCGGGAAAGGTCTTGACGATGCCTTCAAGGCGCAAGACCGGTGTTTGATCGCTCATATCTTCAACTCCTCCTGGCCCTTGCGGTTCAACTGGCGGTCAAGGATTAGCACCGCGATCAGGATCAGACCGATCACGAGGTTGACCGTCTGGGTATCCGCCCCGATATGACCCAGCCCCTTGCGCAAGAGCTGGATCGCGATGACCCCGCCCAGCGTCGAGATGATCGAGCCATACCCGCCGGCGAGCTTGGTGCCGCCCAGAACGACGGCGGTGATGGCCCAGAGTTCATAGAGCATCCCGTCATTGGGATTGACCGAGCCGCTTTCGGAATAGAACACCACCGCCGAAAGCGCGGCGAGAAATCCGATCAGCATGAAATTCAAGAGGAAATGCGGGCCGACACGGATGCCGGCATTGACTGCGGCTTCGCGGTTGTTGCCGATGGCATAGGCATTGCGGCCATGCACGGTCTTGGTCATCACCAGCCACAGGATCAACACCGTTCCAAGCAGGAACCATGTCGCCGTGTGCAGGCCCAGGAATTGCGCCTCGGCGAAATCGACAAGGGTCCAGTTCAGGTGGCTGGTGGGCTGTTCGCCATTATACATGAAGACCAGCCCGCGAAAGCCCAGCATCGAGGCCAGCGTGACGATGAACGCGTCAACGCCGGTTTTCCACACGATCAAGCCGTTGATCGCACCCAGCGCCACGCCGGTCAGCAGCGCAAACACCCAGGCCAGCGGAATGGCCCAGTTGCCCAGCGACTGCATGAACGGCCAGGTCATGCTGTCGAGCAGGACAATGGCCGCCAGCGCGAATGTCGCACCGACGCTGAGGTCGATATTGCCATTGATCATGATGATCGTCATGCCCAGGGCGATGATCCCGATCGGCGCCGATTGCTTGAGCAGCAACAGCATGTTGTCGACATTCATGAAGGCCTTGTCCGAGACCGATATCGCGTCGCCGACGATGGAAAAGAACGCCAGTTCGACCAGGATGAAGGCCCAGATCGCGCCTCGTTTGAAAAGGTCCTTGCGGTCTTGCGGTGTCATGGCAAACGCTCCCTCAGGCGATCGGGGACCACAGACGGCCCCGCTTGGCTGCGACATCCAGCCAGACGGCAAGGATGATGATGATCCAGGTCACGATATACTGGACATAGAAATCGAGACCCACGAGCAGCAGGCCGTTCTGGATGAAGCCGAGGATCAGCACGCCGATCACTGTCTTGAACACGGTGCCCGCCCCGCCCATCAGCGACGCCCCGCCCAGGATGACAGCGGCCAGCACCTCAAGTTCCATCCCCTGCCCGACCGTGTTCTGGCTGCCCATGCTGCGGCTGGCCTGCAAAAGGCCCGCCGTGGCCACGCAGAAGGCCGACACGAGATAGGTCATGAACACCACCCGCGCGCGCGGGATGCCCGAGAAGGTCGCGGCCTGCCCATTGCCCCCCACGGCATAGACCTTGCGCCCGAATGGCGTTTTCGACAGCAGCAGGCTGAGAACCACGGCCAGCAGGGCAAAGATCAGGATCGGCACCGGAATGCCCATGATGCGCTCCTGTCCGAAGACCGCGAACCAGGTGCCGGACTTGTTTGCGATGTCCATGTTTTTGCCGCCCGACCAGGTCAGGGTCAGGCCGTGGATCGCCGACAGCATCCCCAGCGTGACGATCAGGGAATTGAGTTTGAGATACCCCACGAGGAAGCCGATGAAAGCCCCGAGCGCGAGGGTCAGGCCGAACATCGCCAGGATGGCCAGCCCCGGACCCAGCTTGTCGTGCAGATCAAGCACCACGATCGTCGAAAACGACATCATCGAGCCGACCGAGAGATCGAGGTTGCCCCCGATCACAACGAAGGTGACACCGAGCGCCATGACCCCGAGGATGGCCGAGGACCGGATCACACCGAACACGTTGTCGAGCTCGATGAACCTCTGGTTGGCCAGCGCAAAGCCGATCATGAAAGCCGCGAATGCGATCAGGATGCCCTGTTTTGCGAGAAACGTCCCGATCTCCGTCTTCTTGAGTTCTGCCATGGATTCTCCCCCCGCGACGGCGGCCCGGTCGGCTGCATTGGTATCAACAACCTTCGGCCCGTCGCCTCGATCTGGCCAGTGTAAAACGCTTGTCCGATGCAGCCCTGTCACGGCAGGGTGCGGATGAAACCCGCCATGCCCCGCCGTTTAGTTGGCCATACCTGCATTCTACCGGAAAAACTGCCGTGTCATCCACCGGAACACGCGGCACGGGACAGGCCCGCACCGCGCCTCCCGGGAGGTCGATCAGAACACCGGCTTGGAGAACTGATCCATGTTGTCCTGGGTGATCTTCGGCGTGTCGAAGTAGTTGAGAAACGGCACATCCTCGCCATTCAGAACGTCGATCGCGGTCTGCAGCGCGGCTTCGGCGTCATCGACCGGGGACTGGTAGATCGACCCCCAGTAATCGCCTTCCGCCATCGCCTCGTAGCCCACCGAGAAGTTGGTCGCGCCGACGAAGATGATGCCCTCGCGCCCTGCGGCCTTGGCCGCGTTCAGCGCGCCAACGCCCATGTTGTCATCGCCCGCATAGACCCCGTCGATGTCGTCGTATTTCACCAGGAAGGCTTCCATCACCTGCTGTGATTTCTCGCGGTTCCAGTCGCCGGGCTGGGTTTCGACAAGGGTCACGTTGGGGCAGACCTCGGGCAGGCGATCCTCGAACCCCTTGGCGCGTTCGATCGCGGTGGTATAGCCGGGCTGGCCGGAAATCTGCACCACGCGGGCCTCGTCGGCGATGCCCATGTCCTTGAACTTGTCGCACATGATCTCTGCCGAACGCGACCCTTGCGTGATATTGTCCGGGCCCGAGAAGGACGCGATGAAATCAAAGCCCTGCTCGGCGATGTTGGAGTTGGTCACGACGACCGGGATATCAGCCTGATGCGCCTTGCGCACAGCGGGAATCACGGCTTCGCCATTGGTCGGCCAGATGATGATGGCATCGACCGCCTGTTGAATGAGGTCTTCCATCTGCGCGATCTGGCGCGCGACGTCGCCACCGGCATCCAGAACCACAACCTCGACATTGGGATCGGCTTCGGCGGCCGCGATGAAGGCTTTCTCATAGGTCGTCTGATAGCTGTCGACCCCAACATTGTTCTGCGTGATTCCGATGGTCATAGTTTCCGCAGCCGCGGCGCTGCCAAGCACGGCGGTCGTGCAGGCCAGGGCCAGTTTTCTCGTCATTTTCATTTTGGGTCCTCCCATAAAGCATTCGTGTCGATTGCCGGCTTCCTCCAGGCCGCGGGTTCGCGTCCCGTGCAATCTGGAATCAAGGTCGCGCGTTTCCGGGTCCGAGACACCGGCCAATTTGCCCGTATTGGATAAAAAAATGTCCATATTGGCAAAAAACGCGATACGGAATGGATATCAAACTCGATAGCGATGGAGGGCGAGGAGATGAAAGGGAGGCGAGGGCGCGGCGACGCATCCGGGAAAGCACAAGACATGCAGCAAAGCGCAGTCAGAAATATTCAAAACGGATATTCCGAGCCATCGAGGCCCGCGTCGATGTCGGCGGCGACGACGGTGACGCTCAGCCCCGAACTCGACCGCGTGGTGCGTTTCCTGATGGGGTTGAGCATGGAGCTTGACGCCGCGATCGACCCGAGCACGCCGAACCCGCATCTCAACATGGTCCTGCACCTGATGCTGGCCCATTCCGAGGGGCGGGTCGTCTCGCCCTCGTCGATGGTGTCAGCGGCCGGCGTGCCCTATGCGACCGCGACCCGCAAACTGGCCGAAATCGAGCGGGCCGGGTTGATCGAGCGACGCCCACGCACCCGCACGGGCAAGACGCACTCGCTGCATCCCGGACCGGAATTGCTCAAGCGTTTCAGCCAGTTGGCGGATCGGGTCGATCGGCTTGTCCGGGGATCGTTCGGTGTGGCGCAGCAGACGAGCGAAAGCACCGATTACTATTTCGGCGGCTCGTATCAACCCGGGCGCGCGGCGATCGCGCCGCCCGGCGCGCTGCCGCAACCGCTCAAGCTTCCGGGGGGCTTGCGCATCCTGGTGCATGGCGATCCGACCTTCATGGTCATGGAGGGGCTCAAGCGGCAGTTCGAACAGATGGTCGGCTCCGACATCCACCAACGCGCCTTCTCGATCGACCGCCTGCACGAAGAGGCGTTGCGCAACGCCGAACGCGGCAAGAGCCGCTATGACCTGATCGCCGTCGACCTGCCCTGGATCGGGGAATTCGTCGAAAAGGGGGTCATCCGGCCCCTGTCGGACGTGATGGATGTGGCGCGTCTCGATCCAAGTGACTTTCACACCGCCGGGTGGCGCGCGGCCCATTGGGGCGGCCGGCCCTACGGGGTGCCGAGCCAGACCACGCCCGAACTGATGTTCTATCGCAAGGACTGGTTCGCCCGCGAGGGGTTGGAGCCGCCGGTGAGCACCAATGACGTGATCGCGGCCGCGCGGCATTTCCATGACCCCGCGCATGACCGCTATGGCGTGGCGTGGAACGCGGCGCGCGGCACCGCATTGGGCCACACCTTCATGATGACCTGCGCCGCCTTCGGCCAGCCGATCGTCGACATGCCCGCGATCGCCGGGGGCTATGACGCCGACACGCTGGCCGGGCGCGATCTGCGCCCCATGCTGGACAGCGACCGCGCTCATGCGGCGGCGGATTACCTGTTGCAGTTGCTCAAATTCTCGCCGCCCGACATCCTGTCGATGTCATGGTATGAACGGGTGCGCCCCTATGGGGCGGGGCGCGTCGCGATGGCCTATGGCTATACCCTGCTGGCCCCCTATTTCGAGCTTGATGCGAGCTGCCCCGCGCATGGCAATACCGGTTACCTGCCGCATCCGCACGGACCCGGTGGCGGGCCCATCGCGCCGGTGGGCGGGTATGTTCTGTCGATCCCCGCCAACCTGCCGGAAGAGCGCGTCGAGGAGGCGGTCGAGGCGCTGGTGGCCTTCACCTCGCCCGGCGCACAGAAGCTCTATGCCCAGAACGGAAGCCGCACCGCGCCGCGCTATTCGGTGGGCGCCGACCCCGAGGTGCGGCGCCTGTCGCCGATCTTCGAACTTGTCGACCAGATGTCGTGGCGCGACGAACTGCAATTCTGGCCGCGCCCGCCGATCCCGCAGATCTCGGAGATCATCGGCCTGTGCGGGCACGAACTTCACGACATGCTGCGCGGGATCGTCACCCCGCGCGACGCGCTGGCCCGGATTCAGGGCCGGGCCGAAACCATTCTGCGAACCACGGTCACTTAGGGAGGAAACCATGGACCCCAATCGCCTCAAGGGCAAGAATATCCTGATCACCGGCGCGGCCCGTGGCATGGGCGCCGCCAATGCCGAGAGTTTTGCCGAGCAGGGCGCAAATGTCTGCCTCGGCGACCTCGACCAGGACGAGGCCGACAAGCTCGCCTCGAAGATCAACGAGGCAGGCAACGGCAAGGCCATCGCGGTCAGGATGGATGTGACCAAACGCGAGGACAACGCGAGCGCCGTCGCCGCCACGGTCGAGGCGTTCGGGTCCATCAATGTCGGCCTGTTCAACGCGGGTCTCAACAAGCCCCGGTTCTTCATGGATATCGACGAAGACAACTGGGACATGATCATGAACGTCAACACCAGGGCGATGTGGCTGGGCATGCAGGAAACCGCCCGCCAGATGATCGCCCAGGGCCCGATGGAGGATCATCCCTACAAGCTGATCAACGTGGGCAGCATCGCCTCGCGCAAGCCGCTGATCGACGTCACCGTCTATTGCACCTCGAAATACGGCTGTCTGGCGCTCACCCATTGCGGCGCCATCGGGCTGGCCGAGCACAACATCACCGTCAACGGCTATGCACCCGGCGTGGTGGTCACCCCGCTCTGGGAGCAGCTCGACAAGGACCTCGTGGATATCGGCTTCAAGGAGCGCGAGGGCCAAGCCTATGACGATATCGTCCGCGACGCGCTGCAGATCAAGCGGGTCTCCTATCCCGAGGACATCACCGGCACCGCGTCGTTCCTCGCCAGCGACGACAGCGACTACATGACCGGCCAGATGATCCATATCGACGGCGGCTGGTGCATCCAGTAGCGCCGCCGCCTTTCCCGCACCCCAGGACAACGGGCCGGTATCGCGGCCCAGAGGAGTTTTTCATGTCACGTGCACTCATGCCCAACCTGCTGACCCCAAAGGATCTTGAACCCGACTGGAGATGGGAAGGCCGCCTGCCGGCCTGGGGTCATACCTCGGTCGATTTCGAACGCCGGATCGACCATGACCGCCTGCGCCGCTATCGCCTCGCCCGCACCCGCCAAGCGTTGCAGGCATCGAATGCGGGCACGCTTCTGCTCTTTGATGTCAACAACATCCGCTATGTCAGCGCCACCAAGATCGGCGAGTGGGAGCGCGACAAGATGTGCCGCTTCTGCCTTCTGACCGGTGATGACAGCCCCTATGTCTGGGATTTCGGATCGGCGGCGGTGCACCACCAGAAACACTCCGACTGGCTGGAACCCGATCACTGCCTTGCCGGCGTCGTCGGCATGCGTGGCACGATCCCGCCGGAATTCGGATTGATGCGCAAATACGCCAAGGACATCGCCCGCCTGATCAAGGAGGCCGGCATGGCCGACATGCCGGTGGGCGTGGATTATGCCGAAACCGCGATGTTCCACGCGCTGCAGGAGGAAGGCTTGAACGTAGTCGATGGCCAGCAGATCATGCTGGCGGCGCGCGAGATCAAGAACTGGGACGAGATCCAGCTTCTGACGCAGGCCGCCGCCATGGTCGATGGCGTCTATCACATGATCTATGAAGAGCTGAAACCCGGCATTCGCGAGAACGATATCGTCGCGCTTTCCAACAAGATGCTCTACGAGATGGGCAGCGACGACGTCGAGGCGATTAACGCGATTTCCGGCGAACGCTGCAACCCGCATCCGCACAATTTCACCGACCGCTATTTCCGCCCCGGGGATCAGGCGTTCTTTGACATCCTGCAAAGCTACCAGGGCTATCGCACCTGCTATTACCGCACCTTCAACATCGGCCGCGCCACCCCGGCGCAGAACGACGCCTATGTGAAGGCGCGCGAATGGATCGACGCATCGATCGAGATGATCAGGCCGGGTGTCACCACCGACAAGGTGGCCGCGGTCTGGCCCAAGGCCGAGGAGTTCGGCTTTCCGAGCGAAGAGGCCGCCTTCGGGTTGCAGTTCGGGCATGGGCTGGGGCTGGCGCTGCACGAACGCCCGATCATCAGCCGCGCCGTGTCGCTCGATCACCCGATGGAGATCCAGACCGGGATGGTTTTCGCGCTCGAGACCTATTGTCCGGCCGCCGATGGTTATTCGGCCGCGCGGATCGAGGAAGAGGTGGTCGTCACCGACACCGGCGTCGAGGTGATCAGCCTGTTTCCGGCCGAGGATCTGCCGATCGCGAACCGCTATTGAACGCCCCTGTCGGGGCGTGCCGCCGCCCATAGGCGGCGGGCGCCTCCGGCGGGAGTATTTCGGGCAAGATGAAACTGGGGCGCCTGCCCTGAAAGGACCGCGCCATGGCAAAGGCCAAGACCAATACCGAAGACTACCTGCGCATGTATGCCCAGATGGTGCGCATCCGCACCTTCGAGGACAACGCCAACCAGCTTTACCTCTCGGCCAAGATGCCGGGCCTGACCCACATGTATTCCGGCGAGGAGGCCGTGGCCGTGGGCATCTGCGAGGCGCTGACCGATAGCGATCGCATCACCTCGACCCACCGGGGCCACGGCCATTGCGTGGCCAAGGGCGCGGAGTTTGGTGAGATGTTCTGCGAGCTGCTGGGCAAGGAAGAGGGCTATTGCCGGGGCAAGGGCGGCTCGATGCACATCGCCGACCAGAGCCACGGCAACCTCGGGGCCAATGCCATCGTGGGCGGGTCGATGGGGATCGCCACCGGCTCGGCCTTGCGGGCGAAGCTGCAGGGCTCGGACGATGTGACGGTGTGTTTCTTCGGTGACGGGGCGACGGCACAGGGGCTGTGGTACGAGGTCATGAACATGGCCGCGCTTTGGAAGCTGCCGGTGATCTATGCCTGCGAGAACAACGGCTATTCGGAATACACCAAGACCGAGGAAATCGCCGCCGGCTCGATCACTGCGCGGGCCGAGGCCTTCGGCATCGAGGCGTTCACGGTGGATGGTCAGGACGTGCTGGCGGTCAACGAATTGACGCAAAAGCTGGTGACGCGGGCGCGCAAGGGCGAAGGCCCGTTCTTCATGGAACTGATGACCTATCGCTATCACGGGCACCATGTGGGCGACATCAACCGCGAATACTACCGCTCCAAGGACGAGGAAAAGGACTGGAAGGAGAACCGCGATCCGATCGTGCGGTTCCGCTCGTGGCTGGTGGCCGAGGGTATCGCCACGGAGGCGGAGATCGAGGCGATGAACGCCGAGATCGAGACCGATGCCACTGAGGCCGTCGCCTATGCCGAGGCCGCCCACTATCCCGATGTGTCCGAAGTGGACATGCATGTTTACGCGGACTGAGGAGAGAGATGATGCGAGAGATTACCCTGTCCCAAGCCGTGAACGAGGCCATTGCCGAGGAAATGCGCCGTGACGACACGGTCTTTCTGATGGGTGAGGACGTGGCCGAGGCCGGCACGCCGTTCAAGGTGCTGTCGGGCCTCGTCGAGGAATTCGGCACCGAACGCGTGATCGACACGCCGATCTCGGAGCCCGGTTTCGTCGGCCTTGCCGTTGGCGCTGCGATGACCGGCGCGCGGCCCATCGTGGATTTGATGTTCGGAGATTTCATCTATCTGGTCATGGACCAACTCTGCAACCAGGCGGCCAAGCAGCATTACATGTCCGGTGGCAAGCTGACCGTGCCGATGGTGTTGCGCACCAACATGGGGGCCACGCGGCGCTCGGCGGCGCAGCACAGCCAGTCCCTGCAGGCGCTGGTGGCGCATATTCCGGGGCTGAAGGTGGCGATGCCGTCTTCGGCCTACGAGGCCAAAGGCCTGTTGAAGACCGCCATCCGCGACAACAACCCGGTGGTGATCTTCGAAGACAAGCTGATGTATCAGGACAAGGCGCCGGTCCCGGAAGAGGAATATCTCATCCCCTTCGGCGAGGCGCATGTCAAGCGCGAGGGGTCCGACATCACGCTGATCGCCACATCCTCGATGGTGCAGGTCGCCGAGAAGGCCGCCGAAATGCTGGCCGCCGAGGGCATCAACGCCGAGGTGATCGACCCGCGCACCATCGTGCCGCTCGACGAGGCGACGCTTTTGGAGAGCGTGAAGAAAACCAGCCGTGCGATTGTCATTGATGAAGGCCATCAGAGCTATGGCGTGACCGCCGAGATCGCCAGCCGTCTGAACGAAAAGGCGTTCTATCACCTCGATGCGCCGGTGCTGCGCATGGGGGCGATGGATGTGCCGGTGCCATTCTCGCCCGTGCTCGAGGATATCACCGTGCCGACGCCCGAGGGCGTGGTCGAGAATGCCCGCAAACTCTGCGCGGGGGAGATGATACATGCCGCATGACGTGACGATGCCCCAGCTTGGCATGGCACAGGATGCGGGCAAGATCGTGTCCTGGCTCAAGGCGCCGGGCGAGGCAGTGGCCAAGGGCGATCTCCTGTTCGAGGTCGAGACCGACAAGGCCACCATGGAGGTCGAGGCGCAGGCGAGCGGGTTCCTGACCGGAGTGGTGGCGGAGGCGGGCGAGGACGTGCCGGTCGGTGCCGTGATCGCGCGGATCAGCGAGAGCGCCGAGGAAGAGAGCGCCGCGCCCGAACCCGCCGCCGAGGACGCGCCCCCAGCCGATGACCTGCCCGAAGGCCATTCCGTCACAATGCCGCAGCTTGGCATGGCGCAGGACAGCGGGGTGCTGGTCAACTGGCTCAAGGCCCCGGGCGAGGCCGTGGCCGCCGGTGACGTGCTCTTCGAGGTCGAGACCGACAAGAGCACGATGGAGGTCGAGGCGGGGCGCGACGGTTACCTCGCAGCGACATTGGCCGAGGCGGGCGAAGAGGTGCCGGTGGGCGAGCCGGTGGCGATCCTCAGCGCCGAGGCCCCGGCCAACCCCGTGGCCCGGTCGGTGGCGCGGACGGCTGCTGCTGCCCCGTCATCGCCCCCGGCCAGGCCCGAAGCCAACGCGGCCCAGAGGCCGGAGACGAGACCCGAACCCGCGAGGCCCGCGCCGCAGCAGGCCAGCGGCGGTCGCATCCTGGCCTCGCCCAAGGCGCGCCGGCTGGCGCTCGAACAGGGACTCGACCTTGCGCGGCTGGTCGAGGCCGGTCATCCGCAACCGTTTCATGTGCGTGACCTTGACAGGCTGAGGGCGATGCCCGCCACGAGCCCGGTGGCGGAAGGCGCGGCGGCAACGGCGCGAATGCTGACCGCCGAGATCGATGCCGACGGCTTTGCCGCCTTTGCCGACTGGGCCGCCGAGGCGCATGGGCTGGCCGATGCCGACGCGCTCTTGGCCGGTCTGGCCGGGGCCAGCCTGTCGCCCCCCTGCACCATCGCGGTCGAACGGTTCGGGCAGGCGCGGCATTTCGCGGTGCCCGCGGGCCGGGTGCTTTCGGCGGTCAGCGAGACCGAGGACGCGCCGGACCTGATCCTGCGTGACCTGCGCGGCACGGCGATTCGCAGCCTTGCGATGGGCGCCGAAGCCAGCCCCGTTCTGACCCTGATGACCGGGGGTGCCGGGCTGAGCGTGACGCTGGAATGCAGCCCTTCGCAACTCGACGCGCAGTCCGCCATCACCTTTTTGACCGATTTCGCAGGCCGGGTGGAACAACCGCTCCGCCACCTGCTCTGACCACCCGGAGGCCGACATGGACCATACCGACCTTTACATCAACGGCGCGTGGCACGCGACCGACGACCGTTTCGACGTGATCAACCCGGCCACCGAAAAGGTGCTGGCCTCGGTCGCCTCGGCCGATATCGCCGATGCCGACGCGGCGCTTGACGCCGCCGAGGCGGCGATGGCCGACTGGGCCGCACGCAGCCCGCGCGACCGCTCCGAGGTTCTGCGCCGCGCCTGGGAGTTGATGACCGCAAAGCTTGACCATTTCGCCCATCTCATCACGCTGGAAAACGGCAAGGCGGGCGTGGATGCGCGGGGCGAGGCCGCCTATGCCGCCGAATTCTTCCGCTGGTTCGCAGAGGAAGCGGTGCGCGCCGACGGGATGATCACCCATGCGCCCAGCAGCGGTGCGCGGATCGTGGTGCAGCACAAGCCCGCCGGGCTGGCGGTGCTGGTGACGCCGTGGAACTACCCCGCCGCGATGGGCACCCGCAAGATCGCGCCGGCGCTGGCGGCAGGCTGTGGCTTGATCATCAAGCCGGCGTCGGAAACGCCGCTCACCATGCTGGCCCTGATGCCGGTGCTGGAAGAGGCGGGCGTGCCGCCTGGCCTCGTCAATGTGCTGCCATCCAGGCGCACCGGCGCGCTGGTCGATCACATGCTGCATGATCCGCGCGTGCGGGTGGTGAGCTTTACCGGCTCGACCGGGGTGGGCCGCAAGCTTTTGAAATCCGCCGCCGATCAGGTGCTGAAACCGGCGATGGAGCTGGGCGGCAACGCGCCCGTGCTGGTGTTCGAGGATGCCGACATGGAGACCGCCATCGAGGGCACGATGCTGGCCAAGATGCGCAACCTCGGCGAGGCTTGCACTGCGGCCAACCGCATCTATGTGCACGAGACCGTGGCCGGGGAATTCACCCGACGCCTGCGCGAACGGATGTCGGCGCTTAAACTCGGCGACGGCACCGACCCAGAGGTCGATGTCGGCCCGCTGGTCAATGCCGACACCCGCGACAAGGTGGCTGCCTTCGTAGCTGATGCGGTGGCCAAGGGCGCCAGGGTGGAATGCGGCGGCACCGTGCCCGAGGGCACCGGGTATTTCTATCCGCCGACGGTCCTGTCGAATGTGCCGGAGACGGCCGATTGCGTGCATGACGAGATTTTCGGCCCCGTCGCCGCGATCCAGACATTCATCGATCAGAACGACGCCATCACCCGCGCCAATGCCACCGAATACGGCCTTGTCGCCTATGTGTTCTCGGGGGATTTCAAGCGCGGGATGCAGGTCTGCGAACGGCTCGATTACGGCATGGTGGGGTTGAACCGGGGCCTGGTCAGCGACCCCGCCGCGCCATTCGGCGGCACCAAGCAATCGGGCCTCGGCCGCGAAGGCGGGCATGAAGGCATGCTCGAATTCATGGAAACCCAGTATATCTCGGCCAGTTGGTAAGGGGGCAGACATGACCGATATCATCGCCAGCCCCTCGACCCGCCGTCTCGCCCTGGAAAAGGACGTGGATATCGACGCGCTTGCCCGGCGGCTGGGCCGCACGACAATCGGCCCCGAAGACATCACCGGCGACGCGGCGCCCCCCGCCGGTGACGACACCGCATTCTGGGAGGTCGATCACGCCCAGTACGGGCCGGTCACGCAGGAACCGCTGACCCGTTTTGCCAGGGTGGCTGCCCGCAACCTTGCCGCGGCCCAGGCGCTGATCCCCGCCGTCACGCATCACGACCGCGCCGATGTTTCATCCATCGAGTCGCTGCGCAAGGCCTGGCGCTCCGAAGCGGCACAGCGCGGCGTCAAGCTGACCGCGCTGGCCTTCCACGTCGCGGCCCTGTCGCGCAGCCTGCGCGCCTTCCCCCGGTTCAACGCCTCTCTGGCCGCGGACACGGAAACGCTGATCCTCAAGGACTATGTCCATATCGGAATCGCCGTCGATACGCCCAACGGCCTCATGGTGCCGGTGATCCGCGATGCCGACCGCAAGGGGCTTTGGCAGATCGCCACCGAAATCGCCGATCTGGCCGCCCGCGCCCAGGCCCGCAAGATTTCCCCGGACGAAATGGGCGGCGCATCCATGACGATCACCAATCTGGGCGGGATTGGCGGCATCGCATTCACCCCGATCGTGAACCCGCCTGAAGTCGCCATTCTCGGCATCACCCGAACCGAGACGGTGACGCATTGGGACGGCGACACGCCGCGCCCGGTTCCGATGGTGCCGCTCGATCTGTCCTATGATCACCGGGTGATCAACGGCGCCGACGCAGCCCGGTTCCTGGCGCATTACTGCAGGCTGATCGCCAAACCGCGCAACATGATTGTCTAGAGGATATTGCATCGAACGGGATTCGGCTGATGCCCAACAAAAGGGCAGCGCCCCACCCGGTTCGCCCTGCCCCGGAACCGCTTTACTGCAACAGCTCCAGAATATCCCGGTTGGCGCAGGCATCCAGCGGTTTGCCATGCTCCATCGCGCCATGGCCAAGCCAGGCTGCACAATGCGTCACATGCGGACAGGCCCGGCAGCGCGTGACCATCGCGGCATAATCCTGCGCACTCAGCAGACCCCGCGCCATCGCCGCGCTCAGATCGACCTGCATGACCCGGGCAACCGACCGGGTGAGCCAGAAATGAAGCTCCGGCTCCCCGAGAGGCAACACATTGTCTTTCATGCCTCTTCTCCCATGATCTGGTCCGTGAGAAGGATCTGGAACCGCTCGCGGTTGCAGCAATATCCGGGCAGCGCCCCGGGCTGTTCGTCCGCCAGGATTCGCGCGCAATGTTCGGCCCCGGTGCAGCCGCGGCAGCGTGTCACCATCCCGGCCCAATCCGCCTGATCAAGATCCCCGCGCGCCAACGCGCCGACCAGATCTAGCCCCTGAACCCGCGCCATCTTCTGAACCAGCCAGAAATGGCGCCGCATGTCGCCAAGCGGTTTCATAGTCAAGGCTCCTCCCGGATCGTTGCAATGGACCGTTTCTACCGCCCTGCCCCGACCCTGTCCTTGACACGGATCAAATCGTCCCCCGGGCCCGCGCATCGAGATAGGCGCGCACGCAATCCTGCACCCGGCGGAACCGATCCCCACCCAGTTTTGTGCCGCCATACCAGCGGGTTACGACGATCACATGATCGGTGAGCCCTTCGCGTTCCAGCATCCGCAGGATCACCATCCCGGCCCCGCTTTCACCGTCATCGCCCTTGATCGGGGTGCCATCCGACAGAATCACCGCCCAGCTGTTATGCGTCGCCCTGGCGTATTTCCGCACCCGCTTGAGCCGCTTCAGAAACCCGTCCACGTCGGCACGCGCATGCACCACACCGCCCGAGACCGCGTATTTCGAGCCCCGGTCGCTGACGACATTCTCAAGCTGCTGCATGCCCGGGGCCTTGACGCTGTGCGCTTGCATCTTAATGGTCATCCGGCCCGGATGCACTGTGCCCCGGACCGGATATTTGTTAGCGATTACAGGATAAGGTCACCCACAGTGAGGGTAAAGACATCGGTCAGATCAACCGAGAAATCCGATGAACCGTCACCATCCGCATCAAGGTAGAGACGACTGTAAAGGTCGTTGAATCTCACCTCTCCTGCTGTCCCGGTGTAAAGCTCAACACCGCCGACACCGACAAAGGACAGGCCGGTCATCAGCGCGGACAGATCGATCTGGTCGACCCCAGCGTCGAAGTCGACGACGACGTCACGCCCAGCACCGTGGATGCTCTCACCGATATCCCTCCACTGGAATGTGTCGGCACCGTCGCCACCGTTGAGGACATCGGAACCCCAGCCGCCGTCCAGCAAATCGTCACCATCGCCGCCAAACAGCTCATCGTCGTGGGCGCCACCGAACATCCGGTCATTGTCTGCACCACCGTACAGGACATCATTTCCTTCGTTGCCAGCCATGACATCCTGCCCGTCACCACCAAACAGGGAATCGTCGCCCTCGTTGCCACGAAGCGTGTCGTCGCCTTCCAGACCGGCCACAGTGTCTCCACCGGTATCGGCTGCGAGATTGTCCGCCGACGTGGTGCCATAGATGTAATCGTCTTCGATTGTGGCTGTATCGGTGATCAGGTTGCGGTTAAGGAACATGAATCCCTCCTCCGCCCCGAGCTCTTCATCGACACCTTGCAGGGTTGCAACCTCGGACCCGTCAACACTGACGACCAGATCACCGCCTACAACTGCTTGCGATACCCGCGTGAAAAAGTTGGTCTCGTCCACGCCCAGATCAAACAGTCCAATGACGTCTTCCCCGATGGTAAAGTCGGTCACCGTGCTTGCCACGATGCCGGCGGCGCCTGCAATAACACCATAGGCCATCACGAACAGGTCGCTTCCTCCATAGCCGGTAAAGGTGTTTCCGCCACGACCGACAAGCGTATCGTCAAAGGAACCGCCGCTGATCGTATCGCCAAGTCCATTGATGGCGATCTTCTCATAATCCATCAGCAACTCGGTGCTATAGATGGTGGTGTCCTTGCCTTGAGAGTGTCCGTTCTTTTGTGTATGAGTGATCCGGTTCATGCTTCACCAAAAGGAAGCATGAATGACCATCTCGAA
>JAABTV010000054.1 GCA_011389685.1 Paracoccaceae bacterium | reverse complement strand
GAACCTGCCCGTGGAATGGGGGTTTCACCCCCAAACCCCCAAGGTATTTTCGGTCAGATGAAAACCGGGAACGGTTCCAGGCTTCATCTTGCCTGAAATACTCCGGGGAGTGTGAGGGGCCGGCCCCTCACCTGTCAGACATGCTGCCCGCCATTGATCTCGATCTCCGTGCCCGAGATATAGCTGCTGGCATCCGAGCAGAGGAAAAAGATCGTGTCGGCCACCTCTTCGGCCTGGCCGAGACGGCGCAGCGGGATCTGCTCGACGATCTTGTCGGTGCCGGGTGAGAGGATCGCGGTTTCGATCTCGCCCGGGGCGATCGCGTTGACGCGCACGCCGAGCGGGCCGAAATCATGCGCCATCTCGCGGGTCAGCGCCTTGAGCGCGGCCTTTGAGGTGGCATAGGCGGCGCCGGCGAAGGGATGCACCCGGTAGCCCGCGATCGAGGTCACGTTCACGATCGCGCCCTTTGCCGCGGCCAGTTCGTCCTTGAGGCCGCGTGCCAGCACCACCGAAGCGAAGAAATTGACGTGGAAGACATGCCCCCAGGTCTTGAGATCGGTATCGAGCGTGTTGAGCCGCTCGCCCTCGGGACCTTTCGGCGAAATGCCGGCATTGTTGACCAGCGCGTCAAGCCGCCCGCCCAGTTTCTCGCGGATCACCTCGACCGCGCGGATCGTGTCATTGGGGTCGGCTAGGTCGATCTCGACATGGTTCTCGGCGCCGCCGCCCCAGGGGCACTCGGCCGGAAAGGGCTGGCGCGAACAGGTGATCACCCGCCAGCCTTCATTATTGAATCGCCGCACCGTGGAGTGCCCGATCCCGCGGCTTGCCCCGGTCAGAAGCATGGTTTTCTGCGTCATCGTTCCATTCCCTGCTGCTCGTTCCGCGCAACTCTATCAACTCGCGCGACGGCGGCAATGGGGCGTGGCGCCAAGCCGGGTTTCGGCCCCGCACGCAAAGGCTTGGCACCGGTGCGCGAAACGCTTAATCAGGGGCGCCAAGGAAAGAAACCCGATGAGAAAGCAGACCATGAACCGCGACTGGATCGCCACCGCCCGGACCCTCTCCGAGGCTTTGCCCTACCTTCAACGCTATACCGGCGCGATCGTGGTGATCAAGCTGGGCGGCCACGCCATGGGCAGCGACGAGGGGATGGAGCTTTTCGCCCGCGACGTGGTGCTCATGCGGCAGGTCGGCGTCAACCCGGTGATCGTCCATGGCGGCGGGCCGATGATCAACGCCATGCTGGAAAAACTCGGGATCGTGAGTGAATTCATCGGCGGCAAGCGGGTGACCGATGACGCCACGATCGACGTGGTCGAGATGGTGCTGTCGGGCCGGGTGAACAAGCGTATCGTGCAGGCGATCAACGGCCAGGGCGGGCGCGCCGTGGGCCTGTCGGGCAAGGATGCGGGGCTGATCACCTGCACGCCCACCGATCCGGCGCTGGGCCATGTGGGTACGCCGTCGCGGGTCGACCCGGCGATCCTGCACACCATGTTCGAGGCGGGCATGATCCCGGTCATCGCGCCGCTGGGCACGGGCGAAGCGGGCGAGACCTTCAACATCAACGCCGACACGGTAGCGGGTGCCATCGCCGCCGCGCTCAAGGCCGACCGGCTGCTGCTTCTGACCGATGTCGAGGGCGTCAAGAATGCCGAGGGCGAGGTTCTGACCGCGCTTTCCGCCGACCAGATTCGCGAAATGACCGCCGTGGGCATCATCGCGGGCGGCATGATCCCTAAGACCGAGACGGCGCTGGCGGCGATCGACGGCGGGGTGCGCGGGGTGGTCATCCTCGACGGGCGCGTGCCCAACGCGGTGCTGCTCGAACTTTATACCGAGCACGGCGCCGGATCACTCATTCGTGCAAGCCTCTGAGACAATCCGCGCCTTGCACGCGCGCCGAACCCGCCTAGTTTGAGCGCATGGAAAACGAAGCCCTCATCCGCCTTTCGGTCTTTCTCGGCCTGTTCGCGCTCTTCGCCACGCTTGAGGCCTGGGCGCCGCGCCGCAAGCGCAGCCAGCCGCGCGGCACGCGCTGGTTCACCAACTGGGCCATCGTCGTGATCGACACCCTGGCACTGCGGGCGCTGGCGCTGTTTATGCCGCTCTTGGCGGTGGGTGCTGCGCTGGATGCGGGCGCCAATGGGTGGGGGCTGTTCAACAATCTCGACTGGCCGCTCTGGTTCGAGGTCACGCTGGCCGTTCTGATCCTCGATTTCGCGATCTGGGCGCAGCATCTCGTCACCCACAAGGTGCCGATCCTGTGGCGGCTGCACCGGGTGCACCATGCCGACCGCGATTTCGACGTCACCACCGCGATCCGCTTTCACCCGGTCGAGATCGCGCTTTCGATGCTCCTCAAGATCGGGCTGGTCTATCTGCTCGGCCCGGCGGCGCTCGCCGTGGTGCTGTTCGAGATCATCCTCAACGGCACCGCCATGTTCAACCACGCCAATTTGCGCCTGCCGCTCTGGCTCGACCGGTGGCTGCGGCTGGTGCTGGTCACGCCCGACATGCACCGGGTGCATCATTCGATTCACCGCCATGAGCATGACAGCAATTACGGCTTCTCGCTCTCGATCTGGGACCGGCTGTTTCGCACCTATGTCGCCCAGCCCGGCGCGGGGCATGATGACATGACCATCGGCCTGGAATGGCAGGACGACCGCCCCACAAGGCTGGGCTGGAGCCTGTGGCTGCCGTTCGGGCGCAAATGACACCGCTGGACCCCGCCCCCGAAACCCATGCGCTGGCGATCATGGGCGCGCTGCATGACGGGGCCGACACCGTGCTGCTGCTCGGGCCGGACGGGCCGGGGTTCTGGGCGCATTTCACCGCCCAGCCCGAATATGGCGATGGCGCGCCCGACCCGCTCGACCGCTGGTCGAAACGCGTGGTCGGCGCGCTGGCAACGGCCTGGGGTGGCGTGGCGGTCTTTCCCTCGGACGGCCCGCCCTATCCCCCGTTCCAGGATTGGGCGCTGCGCTCGAGGCGGGCTTTCGTGTCGCCGGTGGGGATGCTGGTGCATGAGCGCGCCGGGCTGATGATCAGCTTTCGCGGCGCGGTGCGCATCCATGGCCTCCTGCCCCTGCCTGCCGCCGCCGCCAATCCCTGCCTCGGCTGCGAAGGCCAGCCCTGCCGCTCGGCCTGCCCGGTCGACGCGCTTTCGCCCACGGGCTATGACGTGCCCGCCTGCCGCGCCTTCCTGTCCAGCGAACCGGGGCAGGATTGCATGGCGCGGGGTTGTGCCGCGCGTCGCGCTTGCCCGATCAGCCAGGACTATGGCAGGCTCGCGGAACAATCCGCCTTTCACATGAGGGCCTTTCATTGACCCGACGCCTGATCCTGATGCGCCATGCGAAGTCGAGCTGGGACGATCCCGCGCTGCCCGACCGCGACCGCCCGCTCAACACGCGCGGCATACGCTCCGCCCGTGCGCTGGGCAAGTGGCTGGCCCAAAAGGGGTATTTGCCCGATATCGTGCTCTGCTCCCCGGCCACGCGCACCCGCGAAACGCTCAAGGGGCTCAAGCTCGGCGTGGTGCCGGTGAAATATCCCGACGCGCTCTATCATGCCTCGACCGGAGTGATTCTCGACACGCTGCAGCAGAACGGCGCGGGCAAATGCGTGCTCTTGCTGACCCATAACCCCGGCTGCGCCGATTTCGCCGACCGGATCGTGACCGCGCCGCTCAAGAATGACGCGTTTTTCGACTATCCCACCGGCGCGACGCTGGTGGTGGACCTCCCCGTCGAGCACTGGCAAGACGCTGCCTTTCACTCGGGCGAGGTGGTCGATTTCGTCGTGCCGCGCGAGCTGACCGACTGATCCCGTCTCAGGCCTCCTGCGCCCGCGCCGTCCCTTCCGCGCGCTCGATCACGCTTTCATGCAGGCGCTCGGTGCGGTCGCGCCCGATCACCCTTGGCCTGCGCCTCAGGAACAGCTTGCCCAGCCCCTGCCACGTTCCGATCGCCGGCGCATGCGGATCGGTCGGAAACGCCGCGCGCCAATCCCCGGGCAGCGCCACCTCCCGCTCTTCAAGCTTTTCCAGCATCCAGACCAGCGGAATATTGGCCAGCGGCCGGGCCTCTTCGAACCCGACAAGATGGCCGCCGACATCGCCATGCGCACCGGGGAACCAGACCTGTTCGATCCGCCCCGCCAATTCCTCGGGCACTACCCACATCTCGGGCGCAAAGGCGAGGCGCGTCTCGTCACAGGCCAGCGCGTGACAGCCGTGCCGCACGATCGCGCCCGGTTGATGATTGTGAAACGCGTGCTCTTCCCCGGTCCAGCGCCACAGCAACGGCAGGCGCATGCCCAGCGCCTTGACCGTGTCCCAGACGCCCAGCATCTCGATCTCGACCCAGTCATGGCAATGATGCGCCCGAAAGGCGCGCGCGGCGGCGCTGCCCGGCGGGTTGCGGTAATGGCGATAGGCGGTGATGACATTGCGCTCGGTCGCGCATTCCGCCCTGAGCAGTCCGATCCGGTCGATCACCCCGGCCAGCGACCGCACGGCGAAGGCCCCGCGCGAATAGCCCAGAAGGAAAACCCGGTCACCGGGCCGATAGCGCGAGGCAAGGTATCCATAGGCGCGCCGGATCTGGCTGTTGATGCCATGCCCCATGGCCACCCCCCAGACCGAACGCCAATGGTACCATTGCACCCCGGCCTCGTAGAACACCGACAGGCCGTTGCGCGATAAGAGCTTGTAGGTCAGCCCGGCATTCGATTCGCACCCCGGCGCGAGCGAGGACATCGTGCCGTCGAGAATGATCACATGATCGACCGGGCCACGGCGCGCGCTCTTGGTGGTCTGGCGCCATCCGAATCCGGGCCGGAACAGCCCGGCGAATGTCTTAACCCTTTGCCTCCACATCCTGCATCATCTTCCACACACGTTCCGGCGTGAACGGCATATCGGCCTGCCGCACCCCCTTTTGCCACAGCGCATCCCCCACGGCATTGGCCACCGCCGCCATCGCGCCCACGGTCCCGGCCTCGCCGCAGCCCTTCATCCCCATCGGGTTGGCGGTTGACGGCACCGGCTCGGTCGCGAATCCGATCATGGGAAGATCATCGGCCCTCGGAATCGCATAGTCCATGAAACTCGCCGTGAGAATCTGGCCGCTGTCGTCATGCACGACTCGCTCCATCAGGGCCTGCCCCGCGCCTTGGGCGACGCCGCCATGCACCTGCCCCTCGGCCAGCATCGGGTTGATGAGATTGCCGAAATCGTCCACCACGCGATAGCGCACCAGCGCGGTCTTGCCGGTCTCGGGGTCCACCTCGACCTCGGCGAAATGCGCCCCGTTGGGAAACGACCGCCCCGGCAGCTTCACGCGCTTTTCATGGCTCAGCAGCTCCACGCGCCCCTCCGCCCGCGCCATTTCCGCCGCCTCGATAAATGTCGGCGTGAGGTTCGATCCCGGCGCGCGGAACCGCTCGTCATCGAACGACACCGCGTCCTCATCAACCCCCATCTTCTCGGCCAGATAGGGCTTGAAGGCCGCGATCATCGCCTCGACCGTGGCCAGCGTGGCATGGGATTGGGTGGTGACAGACCGGGAGCCCCCAGTGCCACCACCCTGCGCGATAAGGTCACTGTCACCCTGCACAACCCTGATACGCTCCATCGGGATGCCGGTCTGATCGGACAGGAAGGCGGCATAGACCGTCTCATGCCCTTGCCCGTTCGATTGCGTCCCGACGTAAATCGTTACCGTGCCATCCTCGTCAAATACAACCTTCGCACCCTCGGAAGGATCGCCCAGAATGCTTTCGATATAGTAACAAAGGCCCAGCCCGCGCAGTTTTCCCCGGCTTTCGCTCGCTGCGCGGCGCGATTGGAACCCTGCCAGGTCGGCAAACTCCTCGCCGCGCGCCAGAACCCGGGCAAAATCGCCCACGTCGATGGTCTCGCCGGTGAGGCTGGCATAGGGGAATTTCTCGACCGCGATGAAATTGCGCCGCCGCAGGTCCAGCGGATCGACGCCCAACTCGCGCGCCGCCCGGTCCATCAGCCGCTCCAGCAGGTAAATCGCCTCGGGCCGCCCCGCCCCGCGATAGGCATCGACCGGGGTGGTGTTGGTATACCAGGCCCGCGTGTTGAGCCACGCCGCCCCGATATCGTAAACCCCGGTCAGAACCCGCGAAAACAGCATCGACTGGATGATCTGCCCGAACTGCGAATTATAGGCGCCAAGGTTGCAATCGGTTTCGACCCGGTATCCGGTGATCCGCAGATCGGCGTCAAAGGCCAGCGCCGCGCGGTGGCGCAGATCGCGCCCGCCGGCATCCGACACCATCGCCTCGCTGCGGGTCGACATCCAGCGCACCGGCCGGTTCAGCATCCGCGCCGCCTGCGCCACCAGCACCTGTTCGGGATGCGGCTGGCCCTTCATGCCGAACCCGCCGCCGGTATCGGGGTTGGTGACCCGGATCATCTCCGCATCCATCTCCAGCATCTCGGCCAGCACCCGCTTGGGCACCCACACGCCCTGCGCATTGACCGCCAGATGCAGCCGCCCGTCCTCGATCTCGGCATAGGCGCCGCGCGGCTCCATCGAGGCGACGATGATGCGATTGTCCTCGACCTCCATCTCGACCACGTGCGCGGCTTTGGCAAAACCCGCCTCGGTCGCGTCCTTGTCGCCGATCCCCCAATCATAGGCACGGTTGTCCGGCGCCTCATCGTGCAGGTCGATCTCGCCCGGTCCACGCGCCAGCATCGCCGGCAGATCCTCGATCTCGGCCCAGATCATCTCGGCGGCATCGCGCGCGGCTTCCAGCGTATCGGCCACGATCATCGCGATCGGCTCGCCCACGTAACGCACCCGCCCCTCGGCCAGAAGCGGGCGCCTGGGCGCGGCGGCGGTGCTGCCGTCACGGTTCTTGACCGTCACCGCCGGCAGGCCCCGGCGCACCCCCGCCTCGGCCAGCGCCGCCGCATCGAGCACCAGATGCACCCCCGGCACCGCCTGTGCCGCGGCGAGGTCCAGCGGTCCCAGCACCCCATGCGCCACGTCCGAGCGCAGGAAATGCGCGTGAAACGCCCCCGCGGGCGCCATGTCATCGACATATTTCCCATGCCCGGTCAGGAACCTCAGATCCTCGACCCGGCGCACCGATTGACTGCGTCCGAACTTTTCCATGGCTGCCTCCGCCTGATTTCCTGCGCCCCGCACCCTAGCGGCCAGCGACGGATACACAAGCAACCCCCGGGCTTCATCTTGCCAAAAATACTCAATAACGCGACGTTGCCCAAACGCGCGGCGATCAGCAGTGCGCGTCCGGTGCGGCAAGCGTCACCACCTCGCCCACGCCATAGCCGTTGAATCGCGTGGCAATGGCCAGCGAATAGGCCCCCATCCCCTCGATCAGTACGAAATCGCCCTCCTGCGCATCCCCGGGCAGGGGCAGCGGCTCTGGCAACCGGTCGAGACTGTCACAGGTCGGCCCGAATCCCACGCGCGGGCAGGGTGCGCCTTCACGGGGCCGCCCGTCGGGCGCCAGAACCCGCAGCCGCGTGTTCGCCCCGATATCGCGCAGCTCGGCCAGCCCGCCATAAAGCCCGTCATTGAGGAACACCGACCCATCCTCGCGAATCGCCTTGATCCGCAGCCCGAGGGTAAAGCTCTCGGCCACCATCGCCCGCCCCGGCTCGCAAACAAGCCCCGGCGGCGTGTCAAACGACGCCGCGACCATCGCCCCGATCCGCGTGAAGATCGCGTCAAGATCCGGCGCCGCCCCGTCGCGATGCGACGCGAACCCGCCGCCCACATTGAGCCGGGCAAGCCGCACGCCGGCCTG
This sequence comes from Paracoccaceae bacterium, assembly GCA_011389685.1. Classification (GTDB taxonomy): domain Bacteria; phylum Pseudomonadota; class Alphaproteobacteria; order Rhodobacterales; family Rhodobacteraceae; genus Aquicoccus. The sequence continues at coordinate 16,083 of JAABTV010000054.1, read as the reverse complement.
GCGCGCCACATCCGCCGATGCCGCGACATAGGCCGCCCAGGCCTCGGGATCGGCGCATTGCGTGCCGGGGTGAAAGCAGATCGCGGGCTGAAACCCGCGCCGCGCCACCTCGGCCAGAAGCGCCGCGGCCGGTGCGGGGGCGAGCCCGAATTTCGTGCCGAAATCGTAATGCGCGCCCTTCACCGGCAGGGCAAGGCGCACCGCCACCTCCTCGCCCGCGAAGCGCGGCGCCCCGAGCTTGTCCAGCTCGCCCGGGCAATCGACCGACCACGAGGTCACGCCCGCGCGCACCCCCTCCGCGACCTCGCCGCGCGACCGCACCGGGTTGTTGTAATGCAGCAACGCGCCCGCATCCGCCTCCCGCACCAGCGCGATCTCGACCGGGCTGGCCACGTCGAACCCGGTCACGCCGCAGGCGACGAGATTGTCGAGAACCGCGCGCGCCGGGTTGGCCTTGACCGCATAGGTCACCATCCCCGGAAAGCCGCGCAGAAACCGCCGCGCCGTGGCAACGAGCCGCGCGGGGTCGAAGAACATCACCGGGTGATCGGGCCTGGTGCGGGCCAGATAGATGGCTGGATCGCTATGGGAAGCCTGTGGATACATTGTGCGCCTCATGGTGCGCCTCATGTGGTGTTTTGCCCCAGTATGCGCAGGCCCCGACACGGAATCGCCCGTCATTGCGGCAGGATTGACTCTTTCTTTCGTCAGATCGACAATCACCTAATGCAGACCGACGAAACAGACGAAGCCCTGCTTGCGCTTCTTTCCGACAATGCCCGCCTGCCGGTGGCCACGCTCGCGCGCCGCATTGGCATCGCGCGCACCACCGTTCAGGCCCGGCTCGACCGGTTGGAAAATGCCGGCGTGATCGCGGGCTATACCCTGCGTCGCGGGCACGAGGCCCGCCCGATGATCCGCGCCACCGCGCTCATCATGATCGAACCGCGCCGCCAGCCCGAGGTGCTGACGCGGCTCAGATCGCTCCCGGCGGTGATCGAGGTGCACACCACGTCGGGCCGGTTCGACCTCATTGCCACGCTCACCGCCACCACCACCGAGGAACTTGACGACACGCTCGACCGCATCGCCGAGGCCAAGGGAGTGAAGGGGTCCGAAAGCCTCGTCCACCTCTCGACCAAGATCGACCGGCGGCGGTAGGGTAACATGCCAAACAGCGGGTATGCGCCCGCCTTCACACCATTGGCGTGCCTGCGCACGGAAGAGGACGCCGCGCCAGCGACGGGCCGCGGCGCGGCGATCCGACGGTTGCGCTGTGCAGTTTATGCCTGCGACATCTTCTTCGTTTGCAGTTGTGCGCTTTCATCAGACCAATCGCCGGGCCGGGGGGGGGGCGGCCCGGCGATGGCGCGGCGGGGCTGCGCCCCTTGTTCCGCGCCTGTGCATCCCCTTGCCGGACGGAACAAACCCGACAGGGTGGTGACACCCTATCTCGGGTCGATCGGCCCCAGATCGAAGGCCAGCTCACGCTCGATCGCTTCGGCCACGTCAAGGCAGATCACGTCATCCATCCGGTCGCCCACCACCTGCACCCCGAGCGGGATCGGCGCCGCGTCGAGCGTGCGCAGCGTCGCCGCGGGCAGGCCGAGCAGGTTGATCACATGCATGAACCGCTGCGCCTTCATGATCTCGGGCACGGTCTCGGGCTCTTCGAAATCCTGATCCGCCCGCATCGGCGGCTGGCCCGATACCGGCATGATCAGCGCATCGACATAATCGAACATCCGCGCCCATTCGCGCAGAATGGTCAGCCGCCGCGCCTGTGCCTGCAACAGCCCGGCCACGTCCTGCGGCGGGTAAAGCTCAAGCATCGTGTCGACCAGCCCGTTGACCGCCTTCGACCCCATCTTGCGGATGCTTTCCAGCATCATCACCTCGATCTCGGTATCGAGCAAGAAGCCCCATGTCTGCGCGGCCTCGACCGCCATCGGCGGCGTGACCTCGACCGGCTCATAGCCCGCCTGTTTCGCCGCACCAAGCGCGGCCTCGACCGCGCGGGCCACGTCCGTATCGACCCCGTCGCCGAACGGATCGACGCACCAGCCGACCCGCCGCGGGCCATCGTCGCGGGCCCGCCCGCTGTCGGGCGCCGCGTTCCACAAGGGATCATCCGACGAACGCCGCCGCAACACGTCATAAGAGAGGCGCACATCGCCCATGTTGCGCGCGATCACGCCTTGAACGCTCATCGACTGCAACAGCGGCGGGCGTTCGGCCGGGGCCGAGGGGTTGAATGCCGGCACCCGCCCCATCGACGGGCGCAAGGTCGCGCCGCCCACGCAATAGGCCGGATAGCGCAGGCTGCCGCCCAGGTCGTTGCCATGGCCCATCACCCCCATGCCACAGGCCACCGCCGACGAGGCCCCGCCGGACGAGCCGCCCGAGGTCAACCCCTTGTCCCACGGGTTGAGCGTGCGCCCCCAGATCGGGTTGGAGGTAAAGAAGCGCAGGCTGAATTCCGGCGTCGATGTGCGCCCGATCACCACCGCACCACCCGCGCGCAGGTTGCGCACCACCGGCGCGTCGCGTTCGCAGATCGCCTCGTTCAGCGCCGGGATTCCGTTGGGATTGGTGCGGCCCTCGAAATCGACATTGGTCTTGACCGTCACCGGCAGCCCCCAGAGCGCGGGCAACTCCTTGGGGCGGTTGGCGTCCATTTCCTCGGCCTGCACCATCGCCGCCTCGTCCAGCGGATCGACCACCGCGCGCAGCCCCGGCTCGCATTCCGCCACCCGGTCCAGATGCGCCCGCGTCACCTCGGCCACCTTCACATCGCCCCTGGCCAGCGCCTTCGCGGTCTCGACCGCACTCCACCTGATGATCTCGTCCATGTCGCTCTCCCTTTGGCTCCGCCACAGCTAAAGCGTTTTGCGCAAAACCTGCAACACGGGTTTTCGCGAAACCCGCGCAATGCCCGCATGTTGCGCTGCCTGTCGTGCGCCGAAAAAACCTGTCCCGCCGGGCCCATCGCCTGCTACACTTCGCGCATGACAAGCGACTGGCCCCATGACACCGCTTTCGCCTTCACCGGCCCGCTGCATGGCGGCGGCACGGCGACGCATGACATCCTGGTCAAGGGCGAGGGTCCGCCGATCCTGCTGTTGCAGGAAATGCCCGGCATCGGTCCCGAAACCCTCGCGCTCGCCGATCGGCTCGTGGCGCGGGGGTTCCGCGTCTATCTCGCGCATTTCCTCGGGCCTTTCGGGCGGCTTTCCTTCGTCGGCAACACCCTCAGGGTGCTTTGCATCCGGCGCGAGTTCCACGCCTTCGCCCGGGGCCGTGAAAGCCCGATCGGCGCCTGGTTCCGCGCCCTCGCGAACGAGGTCTCGACCCGCGAAGGCGGCGCCCGGGTCGGGGTGGTGGGCATGTGCCTCACCGGCGGTTTCGCGCTGGCGCTGATGGCCGAACCCGCGGTCGCGGGCGGCGTGGCCAGCCAGCCCTCGCTGCCGGTTCTGGGTGGCGATGCGCTGCACATGGACACCGATCAGATCGCCGCCGCCAGCGCCGGCATGGCCGAAAAGGGGCCGGGCCTGGCGATGCGCTACAGCGGTGACAAGCTCTCGACCGGGCGGCACATGGCGGCGCTGAAACGCGCCTTCGGGGCCGATCTCGAAACCGTGGAGTTCGAAGGCAACGGGCACGCGCTTTTGACCGTGCATTTCCACGACCCGGCCTATCAGCGGATGGAGGCCTATCTCGCCGCGCGGCTCGGTCTCTGAACCGGCGCTGGGGCGAAACGGGTAGGGTCACGTCCCGCCGATCAGCCCCATCCGCCGGAACAGCCAGAACTGGAAGGCCACGATCACCCCCAGGGCTGCGCAGACCGCCCAGAAGGCCCAGCCGGTTTCGGCCCCCGGAATGCCGCCCACGTTGATTCCCAGCAACCCGGTGATCAGCCCCAGCGGCAGGAACAGCGCCGCCACCACCGACAGCACAAGCATCTGCCGGTTCATCGCTTCGGCGCGTGCGTCCATGATCTGGTCATGCACGATCTGTGCGCGGTCGCGGATCGCGTCGAGCTCCTCGGCCAGCCGGGTCACCCGCTCGGTCGCCTCGCGCAACCGGCCCCGCCCGGCGCGGTGCAGCCATGGCGCGTCCTCGATCTCGAGCGTGGTCAGCGCGTCGCGCTGCGGGAACATGTAGCGCCTGAGCATGATCGCCTCCCGCCGCACATCGGCCAGATCGCCGCGCCGCACCCGGCCCCGGCTTTCGAGCACCTGATCCTCCAGATCGTCGATCCGCTCGTTGAGCGCCATCACCACAGGCTCGGCCCGATCGGCCAACCGCAGCGCGATCCGCGCGATCAATTCCCCCGGGCTGTCCGCCGCCTGCCCGGCCTGGTGTTCGGTCACGATGTCGCGCATCGCGTAGAGCGGGCGCCGCTGAAGCGTGACGACAAGCCGCTCCGACAGGTAGCTGCGCAGCGACACCATGTCCTCGGGCTCGGCCCCGGGCGACAGGTTCACGCCGCGCAGGTTCATCAGGATCGTATCCTCATGCACGGTGCAGCGTGGTCGCGTCTCCTCGGCGGTCAGCGCCGCCACCGCCAGCGGGTCAAGACCCGCCGCCTTCACCCAACCGTCAACCTCGTCGGGCTGCCCCGAAAGATGCAGCCAGAGAACCCCCTCGCCAACCGCCCCCGCGATGACCTCCGGAAAGGCGACCGCCTCGGCGCCACCCCGTCCATCGAGCCGGAATGCCAATCTCTCGCTCATCGTCTGCCGTCCTTTCCGCGGGCAAAAAGACCCTTCCCGCTTTCCCTTTGTGCCCTCATTGGATAGAGGATGCCGAAACCGCACCCGGATCAAGCAGGACCATTCATCATGGCAATGGACAAGACATTCAACGCAGTCGAGGCCGAAGCGCGCATTTACCAGGCATGGGACGACGCCGGCGCCTTCAAGGCCGGGGCCAATGCCTCGCGCAGCGAAACCTTCTGCATCATGATCCCGCCGCCCAACGTGACCGGCGCGCTGCATGTGGGGCATGCCTTCAACAACACGTTGCAGGACGTCCTGATCCGCTGGCACCGGATGCGCGGTTTCGACACGCTCTGGCAACCGGGGCAGGACCATGCCGGCATCGCCACCCAGCTCCAGGTCGAAAAGCAACTCGCCGCAACCGGCCAGCCCGGCCGCCGCGAACTCGGCCGCGAGAAATTCCTCGAAAAGGTCTGGGAGTGGAAGGGCCAGTATGGTTCGACCATCATAGAGCAATTGAAACGCCTCGGCTGCTCCTGCGACTGGTCGCGCAACGCCTTCACCATGGCCGGCGCCCCCGGTGATCCGCGCACCGGGCATGAAAACTCCCCGAATTTCCACGACGCGGTGATCAAGGTCTTCGTCGAGATGTATAATCAGGGCCACATCTATCGCGGCAAGCGGCTGGTGAACTGGGACCCGCATTTCGAGACCGCCATTTCCGACCTCGAGGTCGAGAATATCGAGACCCCGGGTCGCATGTGGCATTTCAAATACCCGCTCGCCGGGGGCGAGACCTATACCTATGTGGAAAAGGACGAGGACGGCAACGTGATCCTCGAAGAGGAACGCGACTACATCTCGATCGCCACCACCCGCCCCGAAACCATGCTGGGCGACGGCGCAGTGGCGGTTCACCCCTCGGACACGCGCTATGCCCCGATCGTGGGCAAGCTTTGCGAGATTCCGGTGGGTCCCGCGGAACACCGCCGCCAGATCCCGATCATCACCGACGACTACCCCGACCCCGATTTCGGCTCGGGCGCGGTCAAGATCACCGGCGCGCATGATTTCAACGATTACGCCGTGGCCAGGCGCGGCGGCATCCCCTGTTACCGCCTGATGGACACCAGGGGCCACATGCGCGCCGATGGCCGCCCTTACGCCGACGAGGCCGCGGCGGCACAGGATTATGCCCGCGGCTCCCCCTTCACCGAAACCGAGATCGACGCGATCAACCTCGTGCCCGACCACCTGCGCGGGCTCGACCGGTTCGAGGCGCGCGCGAAAGTGATCGAGGAGATCACCGCCGAGGGCCTCGCCGTGATGACCCGCGCGGATGATCCGCGGCTTGGCACCACCGCTCTCCCCCCCGGCGTCGAGGGCGCTGACGAGATCGTGCCGATGATCGAATCGAAACCCATCATGCAGCCCTTCGGCGACCGCTCCCAGGTGGTGATCGAACCGATGCTCACCGATCAATGGTTCGTCGATGCCGCACAGGTCGTTGGCCCCGCGCTCGACGCGGTGCGCGAGGGGCGCACGAAAATCATCCCCGAGGCGGGCGAGAAGACCTATTATCACTGGCTTGAAAACATCGAACCATGGTGCATCAGCCGCCAACTCTGGTGGGGTCACCAGATCCCGGTCTGGTATGGGCTCGATCTTTCGTCGCACGGGTTCAGGGACGATGAAGGCGACGGCGCGCTCGACCTCGTGGAAATGTCGCGTTTCCTGTCGCGCCAGCACCTTCTGGTCGGCGAGGAACGCCACCACGCCGCCCCCGATTTCGATCATGTCAAGGCGGGCTTCCAGGACGTGCTCGCCACACTGCCCACGCCGCTCAACCACATGCCCATCATCGAGGTCGCGGACCGCGCAACTGCGATTCACGAAATGGCCGAAGGCTTTGCCGAATACGAGGCGACGCAGGACCCGACCAGACTGGTCTACCCGCTCTGGCGCGACGCGGACGTGCTCGACACCTGGTTCTCCTCGGGCCTCTGGCCGATCGGCACGCTCGGCTGGCCCGACGACACCGAGGAGTTGCGCAAGTATTTCCCCACGGATGTGCTCGTCACCGGCTTCGACATCCTTTTCTTCTGGGTCGCCCGGATGATGATGATGCAACTCGCCGTGGTCGAACGCGAACCCTTCCACACCGTTTACCTGCATCAACTGGTCCGCGACGAGAAGGGCCAGAAGATGTCCAAGACCCGCGGCAACGTGGTCGATCCGCTGGAGATCGTCGGCGAATACGGCGCCGACGCGCTGCGCTTCACCATGGCGCAGATGGCCGCGATCGGCGGCGTGCTCAAGCTTTCGACCGACCGGATCAAGGGCTACCGCAATTTCGGCACCAAGATCTGGAACGCCGTGCGCTTCGCCGAGATGAACGGGATCTATGACATCCCCGCCCCGGACGGCATCCCCACCCCTGAGGCCACGGTCAACCGGTGGATCGTGGGCGAGGTCGCGCGCACCCGCGAAACCGTCGATGCGGCGCTTGCCGAGTATCGCTTCAACGACGCCGCCAACGCGCTCTATGCCTTCACATGGGGCAAGCTCTGCGACTGGTATGTCGAGTTTTCCAAACCCCTCCTGCAAGGCGAAGACGCCGCCGCCCGCGACGAAACCCGCGCCACCATGCGCTGGGTGATCGACCAGACGCTGATCCTTCTGCACCCGATCATGCCCTTCATCACCGAGGAACTCTGGCAGCAGACCGCCAAACGCGAGGGCCAGTTGATGCTCACCGACTGGCCCGATTACGGCGCCAGCCTGATCGACCCCGCCGCCGACCGCGAAATGAACTGGGTGATCGCCCTGATCGAGGAAATTCGCAGCGCCCGCCAGCAGATGCACGTGCCCGCCGGTCTGCACCTGCCGATGCTGCAACGCACGCTCGACGAGGCGGGCCGCACCGCATGGGCGCGCAACGAGGTGATGATCAAACGCCTCGCCCGCATCGACAGCCTGACCGAGACCGCCGATTTCCCCAAGGGCACCGTCACGATTCCCGTCGATGGCGGCGAATTCGGACTGCCGCTGGCCGACATCATAGACGTGGGCGAGGAAAAGGCCCGCCTGCAAAAGACGCTCGACAAGCTCGCCAAGGAAATCGGCGGGCTTCAGGGGCGGTTGAACAATCCCAAATTCGCCGAGAACGCCCCCGAAGAGGTGGTCGAGGAAGCCCGCGACAACCTCCGTGCACGGCAGGAGGAAGAGGCCACCCTCAAATCTGCCATGCAACGGCTCGCGGAACTGGACTGATTCCCGGCTTCATCTTGCCGCAAATACTCCACGGGGGCCCGGGGGTGTGAAACCCCCGGTCCTGCGCGGCGGATCACTCACCGCACGGTGCGTTAACCGGATTCCGCGCACCCGGGACCGCCGACAGGGGGTGCACGCCCGGCAGCCGGACAGCAGCCGGGAATCACCCCCCTGTTTTCGGGGCGAAAACCCGCGTTAACCCCACCGCGCGGTCAGGTGAATTTCGGGTCGCGCTTTTGGATGTTGGCCGCGATCACCTCCATCTGATGCGGCTTGCCGATCAGTTTCGCCTGCTCCCGGCTCTCGGCCAGAAGAACCGCATCCTCGCCCGCATCCCCCTCGGCGACGGCGATCAACCGCTTGGCCGCGCGCATCGCGCTGGGGCTCTTTTGTGCAATCAATTCAGCTATTTGCTGCGCCCGCGCCAGCGGATCATCGGCGATCTCGCTGACCATCCCCCACTCCGTCGCCTGCGTCGCAGTCACTTCCTCGCCGGTATAGGTCAGCCGCCGGATCACGTCCGATCGCATCAGGCCCGGCATCAGCACCATGCCCCCCATATCGGGCACCAGCCCCCACTTCATCTCCATCACCGACAACCGCGTTTCGGGATGCGCCACCCGCAGATCCGCCCCCAACGCCAATTGCAACCCGGCCCCGAAAACCACCCCGTGCAGGCTTGCGATCACCGGCACCGGCACCCGCCGCCAGACCAGCGCAACCTCCTGATATAGATTGGAGTTTTTCCCCTCCAGCCGGGGCATGATCGCGGCTTCCGGGTCACCGCCAGCGAGTGCCGCAAAGCTCGCCACATCCAGCCCCGCACAGAACGCCCGGCCCTCGCCGGACAGCACCACGGCGCGGATATCCGGGTTGTCACACAGCGCCTCCCCCGCCGCCACGATCGCCTCGGCCATCGCGCCGTCGACCCCGTTCATCTTGTCCCCCCGGGTCAGCGTCACATGGGCGACATGGTCCCTGATTTCCGTCGATACGCGGGCCATCGGCATTCCTCCGTGATTTTCACACACAGATTGCCCCGCAGGCGCGCCGCTGAGAACCCCTGACCCTGCGGCACACCCCATCAAGCTTTTGGTAACACCAATGCGCCATATTCTGCGCAACAAGGGGACGCATTCGCCATCTTGCCGTGCCCCGCGCATCCGGGTTAACTCGCGCCATGACACATGGACCGCGCCTGACCCGCCTTGCCCAATCCCTGCCCGCCACGGTGCCCTTCGTCGGCCCCGAGGCACAGGAACGCGCCCGTGGCGCGGCATTCTCCGCCCGCATCGGCGCCAATGAAAACGTCTTCGGCCCCTCGCCCAAGGCGATCAAGGCCATGCGGGACGCCGCCCCCGGCATCTGGATGTATGGCGACCCCGAAAGCCACGATCTGCGCGCCGCACTCGCCCGTCACCACGGCGTGCAACCCGAGAACATCATGGTCGGCGAAGGTATCGACGGTCTGCTGGGCTATCTCGCTCGGCTCACCATCGAACCCGACGACCACGTCGTCACCTCCGACGGCGCCTATCCCACCTTTAACTACCACGTCGCCGGTTTCGGCGGGGACCTCATCAAACTCCCCTACCGTGACGATCGCGAAGACCTCCCCGCCCTGCTGGAAAAGGCCGCCGAAACACAGGCGAAGCTGGTCTATTTCGCCAATCCCGACAACCCGATGGGCACCTGGACCGACGGCGCCGAGATCGAGGCCGCGCTCGATTCAATCCCCGAGGGCACGCTCTTGATCCTCGACGAGGCCTATGTCGAATTCGCCCCCGCCGGGATCGCCCCCGTGATCGACACCGACGATCCGCGCGTGATACGGATGCGCACCTTTTCAAAGGCTTATGGCATGGCTGGCGCGCGCGTGGGCTATGCGATGGGGGCTGCGCCCCTCATCAATGCCTTCAACAAGATCCGCAATCATTTCGGCATGAACCGCGCCGCCCAGGCCGGCGCGCTGGCCGCGCTTGACGATCCGCAATACCTCGCGCAGACCATCGCCGACGTGGCCCATGCCCGCGACGAGATCACCCGCATCGCCGCCGCGAACGGGCTTGCCGCGCTGCTCTCGGCCACCAATTTTGTGGCCGTGGATTGCGGTGGCGATAGCGCCTTTGCCAAGGCGGTTCTGGATCAGCTCGTCGCGCGCGGCGTTTTCGTGCGCATGCCCTTTGCCGCCCCCGGCAACCGCTGCATCCGCATAAGCTGCGGCCGTCCCGCCGATCTGGCCCTGCTCGAAAAGACCTTGCCGGAGGCCCTTGCCGCCGCCCGGGACTGACGCGATGTTTACCACCTGTTAGACTTTTCCGCTTTAGACTGCTTGGGAAAGGAGCCGCCATGCAGGACAGCCATCGCCGCGCAGCACCGGACTATACCAACGCCGCATTGGTCATGGCGCTTGTGAATCTCTTTTGGTCCTTCATGCTGGTCTGGGCCAGTTTCGGCATGCCCGCGGTGCTCGTGCTCGCGGTGTTGCTCAACTATCTGATTTCCCGGCTCGCCCATAACCGCATGCGCCGGGCGGTCGAGCCTCCGGATTGACCGGCCTGTCGCACCGGCCTGCCGCAAGGGGCGCGACGCCAGACCTGCCTAGAGCACGGCCAGTTCCGCCGCCGCCGCCTCGAGCGCCCCGTTGCCACGAGGAACATCCAGCGCCGCGAATGCCGCCTCGACCCCGCCCAAAAGGCCCATGATCATCTGCGTGTTCACATGGCCCATATGACCCATTCGGAAGAACCCCTCGCCCTTCTCGTCCTCCGGTTCCGACATGCCGAGGCCGATGCCCAGTGTCAGCCCCGCGTGATCCTGAACCCAGCGTCGCAGGCGTGGACCATGCGGCAGGCCGATGCGCAGCGCCGTGACCGCGTGTGAGCGATACGCCCGATCCCGGATGTTGAGGGTGAGGGGCCCGTCCTGTCCCCAGACCTCGCAGGCCGCCCAGATGGCGCGCGCGTTGCGCGCATGCCGGGCCCAGATCGCCTCGATCCCCTCTTCGCGAATCATGTTCAGCGCCTCGCGCAGCGCAAACAGGTGATGCGTCGGCGCGGTGCCGCCGAAATACTGGTAATAGATTTCCGGATTGGCCCGCGGCCCCCAGTCCCAATAGCGGCTCACCCGCGCGACCCGCGCCCGCGCCGCGACCGCGCGGTCATTGAAGAAGACAAAGCCCAGACCCGGCGGCACCATCAGCCCCTTCTGGCTTCCGGTCACGGCGACATCGACGCCCCATTCGTCCATCTCGAACCGGTCACAGCCCATCGAGGCGATGCAATCGGCCATCAGGATCGCGCCATGTCCCGCCGCGTCGATCGCTGCGCGCAAACCCGCCATGTCGTTGCGAACGCTTGAAGATGTGTCCACATGGGTCGCGATCACCGCCTTGATCCGCCCGTCGCGATCGGCGCGCAACGCCGCTTCGACCCGGTTCGGGTCGAGCGGGCGGGAATGCCCGAAATCAATCATCTCGACCTCGGCGCCCAGCCCGTCGGCCATCTCTGCCCAGCCATGCCCGAAGCGCCCGGTCGCGGGCATCAACACCCGGTCGCCGGGGTTGAGCACATTGGCCAGCGCCGCCTCCCACGCGCCATGGCCGTTGGACACGTAGATCGCCACGTGGCCTTCGGTGCGCGCCACGTATTTCAGATCGGGGATCAGGGTCGCCGTCATCTCGTGCAGCGCGCCCTCATAAATGTTGGGCGCCGGGCGGTGCATCGCCGCGAGCACCCTGTCGGGCATCACCGAGGGACCTGGAATGGCAAGGTATTCGCGACCACCGGCGTCTGACATCTTGGGAATCTCCTGATATGCCGCGCGACATTAGCCGCTGCCCGATCGGCGTCAATCCCGATTGGGCGCCGGGACGGCCTGCCTTGCCACAGCGCTGCCCCTTGTCTACATGGGGCCTGACGGGGCCGATACCGGGCCAGTGAATGAACGGAACGCCGCGCATGACGCCGATTGCAAAATTCCAGAACTGGCGGCGCACCCTTCGTGATGATCTCAAGGTCAGCAGCCTCACCACGGTCGACGAGCGCCGCAAGGCGCACCGCTACATGCTCTGGTTCGATCACGAGATCGTTCGCATTCCATGGTCCAATTTTGCGCAGGTCGCACCCGGCGTCTATCGTTCGAACCAACCGACACGTGCGCGGCTCGAGAGATACGCGGCGCGTGGCATCAAGACCATCCTGTTCCTGCGTGCCACATCGCCTGTCCCGCCATATCTGTTCGCTCGGGCAAACTGCGAGGCTCTCGGCCTCACCCTGGTCGAGCGCAGCCTCTCGGCCCGCTCGGCCCCCAGGCGCGAACGGATCATGGATCTGATCGCGACGTTTCCAACGCTGGAAAAGCCCTTTCTCATGCATTGCAAATCCGGTGCCGACCGGGCCAGCCTCGCCTCGGTCATCTGGCTTCTGACCCAGGAAGGGGCAAGCGTCGCCCAGGCCCGCAAGATGCTCAGCCCCCGGTTCATCCATTTCAAATGGACGAAAACCGGGATTCTCGACTATATTCTTGACGCTTACGAAGCGCGCACCTCCCGCGCGCCGATCGGCTTCGCCGAGTGGGTGGCCACCGAGTATGACGCCGACACGCTTCAGGCCGGGTTCGACAACAAGGTGACCCCAGGATGAGTGATCACGCGCCCGCCCCGGCACAGGAAACCGCACCGCCCGGCGGCGCGCGAAGCCGCGAGTTGATCACATGGATCTGGCGCGATTTCCTGCGGCGGCATTGGATCGTGATCCTTCTGGCCTTCTGTTTCATGGCCCTTGAAGGCGCGATGCAGGGGGCGCTCGCGCTGATGATGCGGCCGATGTTCGACGATGTCTTCGTTGCCGGGGATCAGGGCGCGCTTCTCTGGGTCGGTTTTGCGGTGCTCGGCATCTTTACCCTTCGTGCAGTGGCAGGTGTCGGCCAGAAAACCGCCCTGTCCTACATCGCCCAGAACACCGCTGCCGACATGCGTTGCAATCTGCTCGACGGGATCATGACGCAGGATGGCGGCTTTCATCAAACCCACCCGCCCGGTTTCCTGATCCAGCGGGTGCAGACCGACGTGACCACCGTCAACGGTGTCTGGCCCCAGCTCATGACCGGGCTTGGGCGCGACTTCATCTCGCTTGTCGTGCTTATCGGGGTGGCGCTCTCGGTTGACTGGAAGTGGACGCTCGTCGCCATGATCGGGGCGCCGCTTCTCATCGCGCCAAGCCAGCTTGTGCAGCGCTTCGTGCGCGCCCGTGCGCGCGAGGCCCGCGACCTGGGCGCCCGGCTTGCCACGCGGCTCGACGAGGTCTTTCACGGCATCATCCCGGTGAAACTGAACCGTCTCGAAACCTATCAATCCGACCGCTACAAATCCCTGTCGGGCGATCTCATTCGCACCGAGGTCCGCACCACGGCCGGCTCTGCCGCCATTCCCGGCCTGGTCGATATCATGGCCGGGATCGGGTTCTTCGGTGTGCTTTATTTCGGTGGCCGCGAGATCATCGAGGGTGAAAAGACGGTTGGCGAATTCATGTCCTTCTTCACCGCCATCGGGCTTGCCTTCGAGCCGCTGCGCCGCATTGGCGCCATGGCAGGGTTGTGGCAGGTCGCGGCCTCGGGGCTGGAACGGGTCAAGGATCTCTATGACGCCAGACCAACGCTCGTGTCGCCCGAAAACCCGGTGCCGCCGCCCACGGGGGTGCCCGGGATCGCGCTGTCGGATGTGCATCTGGCCTATGGCGACACCACGGTTCTCAGCGGGCTTGACCTGATCGCCGAGCCGGGCAAGACCACGGCGCTCGTGGGGGCTTCGGGTGCGGGCAAATCCACCGTGTTCAACATCCTCACCCGGCTTGTCGATCCGCAGAAGGGCACGGTGCGGATCGGCGATGTCGATGCTTCGGCGATGACACTTGGCGATTTGCGCGACCTGTTCTCGGTGGTCAGCCAGGATGCGGCGCTGTTCGACGAAACTTTGCGCGAGAACATACTTCTGGGTCGCGCCGACGTTTCCGACGCACAGCTCGACAAGGTGCTGAGGGCCGCGCATGTCACGGATTTCCTGCCCAAGCTGGCCAACGGCCTTGAAACGCCGGTCGGCCCGCGGGGCTCCAACCTCTCGGGCGGGCAACGCCAGCGCGTGGCGATTGCCCGCGCGCTCTTGCGCGACACGCCGATCCTGCTGCTGGACGAGGCCACGTCGGCGCTCGACGCCGAATCCGAGAAAGTGGTGCAGGAGGCGCTGGAAAAACTCTCCAGGGGGCGCACGACGATCGTCATCGCCCACAGGCTTTCGACCGTGCGCGACGCCGACCAGATCGTGGTGATGGACCGCGGTCGGGTCGTCGATCAGGGCACGCATGAGGAGCTGCTGGAACGTGGCGGTATCTATGCCCGGCTTCACGCGCTCCAGTTCAAGACCGAAGGCCCCACCGCCGACAGTGTCGCACAGGCCAGGCTCGCCACCAACTCAAGCGCCCGAAACACCGCCCCCCGTAGGCCACAGAACGGGCTGATCGGGCGGCTTGTGCGACTCTTCTCGCCCTGACCCCTGTTCAGCGACCGGCCGACGCATATATTGCGGGGGCGAACGGACAGGAGACCGAACATGACGCGCGCGATCTATCGCATCACCGGACCGGATCGGGAGAGTTTTCTTCAGGGGCTTGTCACCAATGACATCTCGAAGCTTGCCGATGGCATGGTCTATGCTGCCTTTCTCACGCCGCAGGGGAAATACATCGCCGATTTCTTCCTCGTCCCGGCGGATGGTGCCGTGCTTCTCGACATCGACGCCTCGATCGTTGCGCCGACGATCCAGCGGCTTTCGATGTATCGCCTGCGCGCCGATGTGCAGATCGAGGAAACCGCCTTGCATCTGCACCGGGGCATCGGCACGCCCCCGCCGGACGGTTTTTCCGATCCGCGCCACCCCGACATGGGCTGGCGGGCCTATCGCGAGACCCCGCAGACGGATGATGAAACCGACTGGACCGCCCGCCGCGTCGCCCATTGCATCCCCGAGACGGGCATCGAACTTACCCCGGATACCTTCATTCTGGAGGCCGGTTTCGAACGCCTGAACGGCGTCGATTACCGCAAGGGCTGCTATGTCGGTCAGGAAGTGACCGCCCGGATGAAACACAAGACCCAACTGCGCAAGGGCCTTGCCCGTGTGCGCCTCGCAGGTCCGGCCGAGCCCGGCACGCCGCTCACCCGGGACGGCAAGCCCGCGGGCGAATTGCACAGCGTCTCGGGCGATCGCGCGATTGCCTATCTGCGGTTTGACCGGGCGGGCGAGGGGCTCATGGCGGGCGACACCCCGGTCACGTGGGAAAGGGATTGAAAGACCGGGCGCGCGTGGGACCCGGCGCCGAGTCGTCCCAGTGCCCCGGGCTCAGGCCCGTTCGGAATATTCCATCGTCTCGGTGTTGACGATGATCGCCTCGCCCTGACCGACAAAGGGCGGCACCATCACCTTGACACCGTTGTCGAGGATCGCGGGCTTGAAACTGTTGGCCGCGGTCTGCCCCTTCACCACCGGTTCGGTTTCCGCGATCGTGCAGGTCACTTTCTGGGGCAAGGTGGCGTTCAACGCTTCATCCTCATGGAACTCGACCTGGATGGTCATCCCGTCCTGCAGGAACGGTCGCCGCTCACCCAGAATTTCGGCGGGAAGCTCGATCTGCTCATAGGTTTCGGTGTCCATGAAGACCAGCATCCCGTCGCTTTCGTAAAGGAATTGCTGGTCCTTCTGTTCGAGCCGCACCCGCTCGACCTTGTCGGCACTGCGAAACCGCTCGTTGAGCTTGGAGCCGTTGCGCAGGTTGCGCAGCTCGACCTGGGCAAAGGCGCCGCCCTTGCCGGGCTTGACATGATCCACCTTCACGGCCGCCCAAAGGCCACCGTTATGTTCGAGAACGTTTCCCGGGCGAATCTCGTTTCCGTTGATCTTCGGCATTGTTTCAAAACCATGGCAAAAGGTTGATCGGATTTTGCCGGCACCTATATCTGGGGCTGATGCTGAGGGCAAGGCGACGGTATCTCGTGCGGCACATGCGAAAGACATGCAAATTTAACATGGAAGGTATGC
>JAABTV010000005.1 GCA_011389685.1 Paracoccaceae bacterium | reverse complement strand
GCCCCCTGATCCGCTTCATCTGACCCCAAATACCTCGGGGGTCCGGGGGCTGGCCCCCGGCGCCCGACAGCAGAACAAAGGCCTGCCCGATGATCCCTTCCACCTACCCGTCCACCCCGGAAATCGCCCGCCTGACCGCCCGCATGCTGTTGGAAATCGAAGCGGTCCATTTCAACGCCCGCGAACCGTTCACGCTCGCCTCCGGCCTGCCCAGCCCGACCTATATCGACTGCCGCAAGCTCATCTCCTTCCCCCGCATCCGCGCCACCCTGATGGATTTCCTCACCGTCACGGTGATGCGCAATGCCGGCTTCGAATCGTTCGACAACATCGCCGGCGGCGAAACCGCGGGCATCCCCTTCGCGGCGCTCGTGGCCGAACGCATGGCCCTGCCGATGAGCTATGTGCGCAAGAAACCCAAGGGCTATGGCCGCAATGCCCGCATCGAAGGCGCCATGAGCGCAGGCCAGCGCGTGCTCCTGGTCGAGGATCTCACCACCGATGGCGGCTCGAAACTCTCTTTCGTCGACGCGATCCGCGACACCGGCGCCAGCTGTGCCCACACGGCGGTGATCTTTTATTACGGCATCTTCCCCGAAACCGAAAAGACGCTGGGCGATCACGGCATCACCCTGCATCACCTGTGCACCTGGCGCGACGTTCTCGCCGAGGCCCGCGCCCAGGGCGCGTTCGACGCCGAAACCCTGGAAGCGGTCGAAACCTTCCTCGACGCGCCGCGCGAATGGCAGGACGCGCACCGGACGACCTGAAATCTTCCGTAGCGTCACCCTGAGCGGCTTTTCGCGGAAAAAACGCAATATCTTGACGTAACCCGCCCATATTTGCCAAGATGATGGGGCGCGGGCTTATCCACACGCTACCCACAGAAACATACAATTTGCGCCCCCCGCCGGCGATTGCGTATGCCACGCTCCACGGAACGCATAGGGGAATCATGAACGAGATCGCAGCCTTCAATCCGACCGGCGCCGAAATCCAGAGCCCCGACTCGATCCCGCATTCGATCGAGGCCGAACAGCAGTTGCTGGGCGCGATCCTGACCAACAACGACATCTACGACAAGGTCGCCGCGATCATCGGGCCACAGCATTTCTACGACCCGGTCCATGCCCGCATCTTCGAAACCGCCGCCGCCCGCATCGCCAAGAACAACCTCGCCTCCCCGGTCACGCTCAAGGCGTTCTTCGAGGATGACGAGGGACTGAAGGAACTCGGCGGCCCGGCCTATCTCGCCCGGCTCGCCGGAGCGGCGATCTCGGCCTTCGCGGTCAAGGATTACGCCCAGCTCATCTATGACCTTGCCGTGCGGCGCGACCTCATCCGCCTGGGTCAGGACATCTCCGCCAGGGCCGCCAAGGTCGAGGTCGGCTCCGAACCCCGCGAACAGATCGTCGAGGCCGAACAGGCGCTTTACCAGTTGGCCGAACAGGGCCAGGTCGACAGCGGTTTTCAAAGCTTTCTCAAGGCCGTAACCGACGCGGTTAACGTGGCCAATGCCGCCTATCAGCGCGACGGCGGCCTCGCCGGCATCGCCACCGGTCTGGTCGATCTCGACAAGAAACTCGGCGGGCTGCACAAATCCGACCTTCTGATCCTTGCCGGGCGCCCCTCGATGGGCAAGACCTCGCTGGCCACCAACATCGCCTTCAACGTCGCCCGCGCCTATCGCCGCGGCATCCGTCCCGACGGCACCGAAGGCGCGCTCGATGGCGGCGTCGTGGGCTTCTTCTCGCTCGAAATGAGCGCCGAACAACTGGCCAGCCGCATCCTCGCCGAAGCCTCCGAAATCTCCAGCCACAAGATCCGCCAGGGCGACATGGACGAGGGCGAGTTCCGCCGCTTCGTCGACGCCGCCAAGACCCTCGAATCCTGCCCGCTCTTCATCGACGACACCGCGGCGATCCCGATCGCGCAGCTCGCCGCGCGGGCGCGGCGCCTCAAGCGCACCCACGGGCTCGACCTACTGATCGTCGACTACCTGCAACTGGTGCGCGGCATGGCCGACAACCGGGTGCAGGAGATCGGCGAGATTTCCATGGGTCTCAAGGCCATCGCCAAGGAGCTCAACATCCCCGTCATTGCCCTGAGCCAGCTTTCCCGACAGGTCGAAAACCGCGAGGACAAGCGCCCGCAGCTCTCCGACCTGCGCGAATCCGGCTCCATCGAACAGGATTCCGATGTCGTCATGTTCGTCTTCCGCGAGGAATATTACGTCGAACGCGAAAAACCGTCCGAGGAGAAACTCGACGAAATGGCCGGCTGGCAGGACCGCATGTCGCGGCTGCATGGCAAGGCCGAGGTGATTATCGGCAAACAGCGCCACGGCCCCATCGGCTCGATCGAACTCAGTTTCGAAAGCGAATTCACCCGCTTCGGCAACCTCGTCAAACCGTGGCAACAACAGGACGGGGGCGAATTCTGACATGTCGATCCATGACTTCATGGCCGCCTACAAACGGGTCTGGGAAGGCCAGGACAGCGAGGGCTTTGCCGCACTCTTCACCGAGGCCGGGCAATACTGGAACACGCCCTTCCAGGTGCAGGAGAGCTTCGAGGCGCGCAAGACCTACTGGGACCGGATCAAGCTGCAAGAGGACATCGCGCTCGGCTACGAGGTTCTGGGCGAAACACCGACCGGCGGCTTTGCCCATTGGCATGTCGAATACCAGGTCGCCTCGGAAGAGCTGTTCGAGATCTGGGCACGGTCGACCGGCACCGGCCTGCCCGACCGCGCCCCCGGTGATCCGTTGCCACGCATGATCCTCGACGGCACGCTGCTGGGTCGGTTCGACAGCACCGGCAAGGCCACCGAAGTGCGCATCTGGTGGCATTCCACCGCCCGGCAGCCCTGAGCCTGCGCAAATGTGACTGGACAAGCCGCGCCGCCCCGCGCCTCAATGGGGTCATGCGTGCCCTGATCGCCTTCCTGCTCTGCCTCGCGCTGCCCATCCGCGCCGAAGAGGTCGATGTCGAGCTTGTCCTCGCCGTCGATGTCTCGCGTTCGATGCAGCTTCACGAGTTGGACATCCAGCGCCGCGGCTATGCCGAAGCCCTGCAAAGCCCCGAGGTGATCGCGGCCATCACCGGCGGCATGATCGGCACCATCGCGATCAGCTATGTCGAATGGGCCGGCGCCGGGTCGCACCGGGTGGTCGTGCCCTGGACCCGCATCGCCAGCGCCGGGGACGCCGAACGCGTCGCCGGGATCATCTCCGACAGTTTCGAAACCACCCTGCGCCAGACCTCGATCTCCTGGGCCATCGACTTTTCCCGCGAGCATTTCGCCTCCAACGATTTCAATGGCCTGCGACGCGTCATTGATGTGTCCGGCGATGGCCCCAACAACAGTGGCACCCCCGTCACCTCCGCCCGCGACCGGGCCCTGGCGCAGGGCATCATCATCAACGGCCTGCCACTGATGACCCGCGACCCGATGTCCGATCGCTGGGGCATTCCCGATCTCGACGCCTATTATCGAAACTGCGTCATCGGCGGCCCCGGCGCCTTCGTCATCCCGGTGCATGACTGGTCCGAATTCGCCCGCGCCGTCCGCCGCAAGCTGGTCCTCGAAATCGCCGGGCATGCACCGCCCGCCACGCCCCGCCTGATCCCGGCGGCCGCCTATGACTGCCTCATCGGCGAGAAAATATGGCGCCGCAACATGCAACGCGACCAGATGGAGCCCTGATCCGCCCGGTTTCCGCTTGACCCTGCGCCAATCCGTGGCATGAACCGGGCATGGCGACCGGAAAACTCTCAATCGACCTCGACGCGCTGGTGCGGAACTGGCGCGCCCTTGCCGCCCTCGACACCGGCGAAACCGCCGCCGTGGTCAAGGCCGACGGCTACGGGCTGGGCATCGCCCGGGTGGCGCGCGCGCTGGCCCATGCCGGCGTGTGCCGCTATTTCGTCGCCGTCGCCGAAGAGGGCGCCGCGCTGCGCCAGGTGCTCGGACCGGGCCCCGAGATCAACGTGATGTCGGGCCACATGCCGGGCGATACCGACATGATCGGCGATCTCGATCTCACCCCGATGATCAATTCCTACGATCAGCTCCTGCGCCATCTCGAATCGCTGCCCGGCGCGCGGTTCGGCATCCAGCTCGACACCGGCATGAACCGGCTGGGGATGGAAGCCGCCGAATGGTCGGCCCTGCGCGACATCGCCGTGGCGCAGACCCCGAGCCTGATCATGTCGCATCTCGCCTGTTCCGACGAACCCGATCACCCGATGAACCGCCAGCAGCTCGACCAGTTCCACGCCATGACCGACGGGCTCGATATCCCGCGTTCGCTGGCCGCGACGGGCGGCATCCTGATGGGGCCGGACTATCATTTCGACGTCTCCCGCCCCGGCATCGGCCTCTATGGCGGGCGCCCGTTCGAGGCCGCCGCACCCGTGGTGCGGGTCGACCTGCCGGTGATCCAGACCCGTGATCTCGAACCCGGTGAGACCGTCGGCTATGGCAACACCTGGACCGCGACGGAACCGACCCGCGTCGCCACCGTCTCGGGCGGGTATGCCGACGGCATCCACCGGGTCCTGACCAATTGCGGCCAGTTCCATTTCGGCGCCACCCCCTGCCCGATCCTGGGCCGCGTCTCGATGGACCTGATCGGCATCGACGTGACGCATCTGGGCACCGACCCCACCGAACTGACCCTGATCGGCGAAAACCAGAGCATCGACGACGTGGCCGACACGGCCCAAACCATCGGTTACGAGATCCTCACCTCGCTGGGGGCGCGCTACGACCGGCGCTATAGCGGCGGATGAGCCTGACCGCCCCCCTCGCCGCGCTGGGCCGCACCGTGCTCTCGGCCCTTGCCCTGATCGGCCGGGTCGCCCTTTATGCGCTCGCGACCGTGTCCCACCTGTTTCGCCCGCCCTTCTACGGGCGCGAATTCCTCCATGCTCTGGTCCAGATCGGCTGGCTCTCGCTGCCCGTCGTGGGGCTGACCGCGCTCTTCACCGGCGGCGCGCTGGCGCTGCAGATCTATGCCGGCGGATCGCGCTTCAACGCCGAATCCGTGGTGCCCTCGATCGTCGCCATCGGCATGGCGCGCGAGTTGGGGCCGGTTCTCGGCGGTCTCATGGTCGCGGCGCGCGTGGCGTCCTCCATTGCCGCCGAGATCGGCACCATGAAAGTGACCGAACAGATCGACGCGCTGGTGACGCTCTCCACCCACCCGATGAAATACCTCACCCTGCCGCGCGTGCTGGCCGCCACCCTCGCCGTGCCCGTCCTCGTGGCGGTGGGCGATTCCATCGGCATCATGGGCGGCTATCTCGTCGGCATCACAAGGCTCGAATTCAACGCCGCCGCCTATCTCAAGAACACCGCCGATTTCCTGGAATTGTGGGACGTGGTCTCGGGGCTCATCAAGGGCGCGGTGTTCGGTTTCATCGTCGCCACGATGGGCTGTTTCTACGGCATGCAATCGGGCCGCGGCGCCCAGGGCGTGGGCCGCGCCACCAAATCCGCCGTGGTCGCGGCCAGCGTGCTGATCCTCGCCGCCAACTACATCCTCACCGAACTGTTCTTCTCCGCATGACCCGCCCCGCCTCTTCATCTTGCGCCAAATACTCCGGGGTCCGGGGCAGAGCCCCGGTCGCCCTCAACCCCAGGGTCCGCCGATGATCGAGCTTCACAACGTCCACAAGGCCTTCGGTTCGAACAAGGTGCTCCGCGGCGTGACCCTCTCGATCCCGCGCGGCAGCTCGCTCGTCATCATCGGCGGATCGGGCACCGGCAAATCGGTGGCGCTGAAATGCATCCTAGGCCTGATCGAACCCGACAGCGGCACCATCACCGTCGACGGCAAGGACGTGCATCAGGGCGACCGCGACGAATTCCTCGCCCGTTTCGGGATGCTCTTTCAGGGCGGCGCGCTCTTTGACTCGCTCCCGGTCTGGCAGAATGTCGCCTTCCGCCTGCTGCGCGGCTCGCTCAAGCGCCCCAAGGCGCAAGCCCGCGAGATCGCCATCGAGAAGCTGCGCCGGGTCGGCCTCAAACCGGAAACCGCCGACCTCTTCCCGGCCGAGCTTTCGGGCGGCATGCAGAAACGCGTCGGCCTCGCCCGCGCCATCGCCGCCGACCCCGAGATCATCTTCTTCGACGAACCCACCACCGGGCTCGACCCGATCATGGCCGGCGTGATCAACGACCTGATCCGCGAGATCGTGACCGAGATGGGCGCCACCGCGATGACCATCACCCATGACATGTCCTCGGTGCGCGCCATCGCCGACAATGTCGCGATGCTGCATGACGGGGTGATCAAATGGACCGGTCCGGTGGCCGGGATGGACAATTCCGGCGATCCCTATCTCGACCAGTTCATCCATGGCCGCGCGACCGGCCCGATCGAGGCCGTGCGCTGATTCGCATCGCGCGCGACGCCCGTGCATCGGCGCTCGGCCCTGCCTCGGGCCACGTGGTCGGGGCGGCGAGATTCGAACTCACGACCCCCTGTACCCAAAACAGGTGCGCTACCAGACTGCGCCACGCCCCGAACCGGGGTTGTGTCTAGTCCCGCCTCCAGCGCAATTCAACCGCTAAAGCACCCGTCCTGCGCAAGCCTTTCCCGGCGCCCGGTTTTCTCCCCGGTGCCCGTTTCGACGGCACCGGGCGAAAACTGGTTGGTGGTCATCGTCCTGCGCGGCGAGACGTGGATCGCGGCGTTCTCGATCACCCATTGGGACACCCGTGCCCGGCAAGAGCAACCGGCCGCAATCGCCCGAAAATGCGGCAGACCGCCCGGATCCGCCCTCCACGCCCCCGGCTTCACCGTTTCGTGATCGGCCCGGGCCGCGCGTCATGTTACCTTTCGAGCTTCCAACCGCGAAAGGATGTTCACCATGAGAAAGAAACTCACGCTTGCCGTGTTTGCCCTGGTTCTGGCGCCCGGCCTCGCCTCGGCGATGTGTTCACGCGATCATGATCAGGCCATGACCTGCGCCGAAGGCTCGGTCTACAACCCCGAAACCGGCAGCTGTGTGCCCCAGATCACGAGCTGACAGCCCGCAGGCCCGCTCCGCGACACAAAGGCACCCGGTCCGGCCGGGCGGCCTTGTCTGGCCATGTCACCACCAGCGCCCCACCCGGCGCGCCCCGCAATCGCCCGTCAAGGCAAGGCGGCGCTTCAACATTCCTTTACCGGTTCGCGTCTAACCTGCCTCGCAGGATGATTGCACCAAACAGACCGTGAACCGCCGATGAACAACCTCACGCCACTTGCCCCGCCGGCACGCGCGACCGGAGCCGCGGGCGATCCGCCTTCCCGTCATGTCTCCGCCCCCATGGCCGCATCCCGGCCGCCCCCCGCGCGGCTCACCCGCCGGCAAAAGGCTGCGATCATCGTGCGCTTCCTGCTGCAAGAGGGCGCGGATCTGCCGATCTCGGACCTGCCCGACGACCTGCAATCGGCCCTGACCCAGCAAATCGGCGCGATGCGCCATGTCGACCGTGACACGCTCGCCGCGGTGATCACCGAATTTGCCGACGAGCTTGATCATCTCGGCCTCACCTTTCCCGGCGATCTCGCCGGTGCCCTGACCGCGCTTGACGGCCGGATCTCGCCCCAGACCGCCGCCCGCCTGCGCAAGGAGGCGGGGGTGCGTGAAATCGGCGATCCATGGGCCGTCATCCGCGCGCAGGAACTGGACGCGATCCTGCCCATCCTCACCCGCGAAAGCACCGAGGTCTCTGCGGTGCTCCTGTCGAAACTGCCGGTCGCCAAGGCGGCCGAGCTTCTGCACCAACTGCCGGGCGAACAGGCCCGCCGCATCACCTACGCGATCACCCTTACCGGCAATGTCAGGCCCGAAACCGTCGACCGGATCGGCCTCTCGCTTGCCGCCGCGTTTCTGGCCAGGCCCGCCCTCGCCTTCGATGCCAACCCGGTCGAGCGGCTGGGCGCGATCCTCAACATCTCTCCCGCCGACACCCGCGACCAGGTCCTGACCGGCCTCGACGAGGATGACGCGGAATTCTCCCGCAAGCTGCGCAAGGCGATCTTCACCTTCGCCCATATTCCCGCCCGCCTTACCGCCATGGACGTGCCCAGGATCACCCGCGAGATCGAGCGCCCCCGCCTCGTCCAGGCCCTCACCCATGCCCGCGCCTCGGGCGGCGACCTGGCCGAAACGGCCGAGTTCCTGCTCGGCAATCTCACCCGCCGCATGGCCGAGGCGATCGAGGAAGAAATGCAGGAGGCCGCGCGCGTCAAACCGAAAGACGGCGAAGCGGCGATGAACGACCTGGTCGGCGCCATCCGCGCCCTCGAAGCCGCGGGCGACATCACGCTCCTCACCCCCGAGGGCGGGGACGAGGACGGCTGACACCCCTCTGGACAGCCCGCCCGCCCCCGCATACCCTCGCCCCGACAGACATGCCGGAACAAACATGCCGGACAGGCGAGGTGTGAGAGATGAGCGAGAAAACCCCCTTCGACGGGCGCCGCTGGCACGACATGGGCGGTCAGGATGCGGGCCCCGTCACCCCGGACGAACATGATTTCGCCCTCTGGGAAAAGCGCGTCGACGCGCTTCAAGTGCTGATGTCCACCAAGGGCCATTTCACCGTCGACGGGTTGCGACGCGCGCTCGAGGACATGGGCGAGGACGCCTACGAGAAATACAGCTATTACGAACGCTGGGTCGCCGCCGTGAACCAGAACCTCATCGAGGCCGGGCTCTACACGCTCGAAGAGCTGGGCCAAAGGATGGACGAAGTCCGCGCCCGCGGCGACACCTATGGCGAGGCCGCCAGTGAGTAGGCCAGTGGTCAGACCGATGGACAAGGTCCGCGTCAAGTCGATGATGCCCCCCGGCCATGTCCGCGCGCCGGCCTATCTGCGCGGCAGGACCGGCGTGATCGAACGCGCGCTTGGCGAATTCGCCAATCCCGAGCTACTGGCCTATGGCCATTTCAACGGACCGAAGAAACCGCTCTACCGCGTCCGCTTCACCATGGCCGAGATCTGGGGCGATGCGGCCGAACACCCCGACGACACGATCGACGCCGAGATTTACGGTCACTGGCTCGACCCCGTTCCCGACACCCCGTAGGGTGGGTCATCGACCCACCCCCGCCGCGCGAGACATATCATGCCGCATGACCACCACGACCACGACCACGACCACGACGATTTCCACCACCACGGGATGAGTCCCTCGGGCCACCCCTACCGCGCCGACAATGACGAACCGCTCAGCTATTGGCAGGTGATGGAGATCGCGGTGCGCGAATTGCTGATCGAAAAGGGCCATGTCACCCCGGCCGAGATCGCCGCCCAGATCGAGGCGATGGATGCGCGCAGCCCCGCCAACGGCGCCGCCGTGGTGGCCCGCGCCTGGACCGATCCCGCCTTCAAGCAACGCCTGCTCGCCGATGCCTCCGCCGCCAGCGCCGAGATGGGGTTCGACATCGGCGGGCTGCGCCTGATCGCGGTCGAGAATACCGGGGACGTGCATAACGTCATCGTCTGCACGCTCTGCTCATGCTATCCGCGCAACCTGCTGGGGCTGCCGCCCGACTGGTACAAGACCCGCGCCTACCGCTCGCGCACCGTCAGGGAGCCGCGCAAGGTGCTGGCCGAATTCGGCCTCGACCTGCCCGACACCACGCAGGTGCGCGTCCATGACAGCACCGCCGACATGCGCTATATCGTGCTGCCCGCCCGGCCCGCGGGCACCGAGGGCATGAGCGAGGAAGACCTCGCCGCCCTCGTCACCCGCGATTCGATGATCGGCACCGGGTTGCCCAAGACGCCCTGATGCCCAAATTCACTGTCAAGACCACGGCGATCCTCTTGATGATCGCCGCCATCTTCATGTTTTCCTCGATGGATGCGCTGGCCAAGCTGCTGGCCGGGCGGATCGGCACCATGCCGACGCTCTGGGCGCGCTACCTGGGCCAGGCGCTGGTGGTGTTGATCCTCGTGCTGCCCCGGCTGCGCTCGGTGCTGCACACGCGCTATCCGCGGTTGCAACTGGCGCGGTCGGTCTATCTCATGTGCGCGACGATCTTCTTCTTCTTCGGCATTTCCAATATCGGCCTGGCCGAGGCGGCGGCGATCATGTCGACCAACCCGCTGTTCATCACGCTGGGCGCGGCGGTATTCCTTGGCGAACGTTTCGGTATCCGCCGGGCCATGGCGATCCTGGCCGCCTGTATCGGCGCCTTCCTGGTGATCCGCCCCGGCGCGGCCGTGTTCACGCCCTATTCGCTGCTGCCGCTGGGGGCGGCGATCTGCTATTCGGCCTATGCGCTCACCACCCGCTTCGTGGGCCGTGACGAGGACGCCTGGACCTCGCTCTTCTACACCGCGCTCTTCGGGGCGGTGGTGCTCTCGGCGGCGGTGCCGTTCTTCTGGCATCCGCTGAACGGCACTGACCTTCTGATCATGTGCGCCATCGCGATCTGCGGCACGCTGGGCCAGCTTGCGCTGATTCGCGCGCTGATGGCCGGCGAGGCGGGGATGCTGGCCCCCTTCGCCTATTTCGGCCTCGTGTTTTCAAGCTTCTACGGCGCCACCTTCTTTGGCGACCTGCCCGACTGGCTGACCGTTCTGGGGGCCGCGATCATCGCGGGGGCGGGAATTTACGTCTGGTATCGCGAAACCTTCGCCAAGGCGCAATGACCCCGGCCCTGAATTGGCCCTGAACTGGCCCCGACCGACAGGATGACCATTCTTTTGCCCCATTTACTCCTTACATACGTCTGCAAACCGGGCGAGCGTCGACCCAACACAGAACCAGACCGAGGCTGACCATGGACCCGAACGCCGGATTGCAGGCGCGCGACCCGCGCGCAACAGACACTTCCGAGAGCGGAGCCAAGGCGCCGAATGGCCATGCCCGGCCGCGCCCCCGGCTGCTGCTGCTGACCCGCCGGACCAGCCCCCGCCAGCGTGTGACCGTTCTGGCCTGGCTGGGGAAGACCTGATGCGCCGCCACCTCCTGCCGATCTGCCTGCTTCTCGCCGGCTGCATGCCCGGGCCCATGCCCGACGGCACCGCGACCCGCGCCACCCAGCCGGCCGCGATGTCTTCCCTGCCCCCGCTCAAGAGTTTCACCACCCCCTCGCCGGCGCGTCCCGAACGCTCGAACGCCGACATCGCCCGCGATTTTCTCGACCTCGCCTTCCGTCTCGAATCCGGGCGCCAACTGTCCGTCTTCACCCGGTTCGAGGACCCGATCACCGTGCGCGTCACCGGCCGCCCCCCCGCCACCATGCTGCCCGACCTGGCCAAGCTGATCCGCCGCCTTCGGACCGAGGCCGGGATCGACATCTCGCTCACCAACGCGCCGCAGGCCCATATCACCATCGAGGCGGTGAGCCGGCGCGAGATCCGCCGCACCCTGCCCCACGCGGCCTGTTTCGTGGTGCCGGGCATCACCGACCTGTCCCAGTATCGCAGCGCGCGCCGCAGCGCCCAGGCCAACTGGGCCCTGCTGCGCAAGCGTGAGAAACTGGCGATTTTCGTGCCCGGCGACGCCTCGCCGCAGGAGATGCGCGACTGCCTGCACGAGGAACTGTCCCAGGCGATCGGGCCGCTGAACGATCTTTACCGCCTGCCCGATTCGGTCTTCAACGACGACAATATCCACGCCGTGCTGACCGGCTTCGACATGCTGATCCTGCGCACCTACTACGCGCCGGAACTGGCCAACGGCATGTCGCGCGACCAGGTGGCCGCGCGCCTGCCCGCGATCCTCGCCCGGCTCAACCCCGCGGGAGAGGGCGTCCCCGCACGCCACATCCCCGCCACCCCGCGCGGCTGGATCGACGCCGTCGAAACCGCTCTCGGCCCCGACAGCACCCCGAATGAACGCCGCACCGCCGCGCGCCGCGCCCTTGGCATGGCCCAGGCCGAGGGCTGGCAGGATCATCGCCGCGCCTTTGCCCATTACGCCATGGGCCGCCTCATGGCCGCCACCGATCCCGATGCCGCGATGGGCCATTTCCAGGCCGCCGACCGCGCCTATGCCGCCACGCCCGGCACCGAGTTGCACCGCGCCTTTGTCGCCAGCCAGCTCGCCGCCCATGCGCTGAGCCGTGGCGACGGGCGCAGCACCCTGGCGCTGGTCGACCCCAATATCCCGGTCGCCGCGCGCAGCGAGAACGCAGCACTGCTCTCGACGCTGCTGCTGCTGCGCGCCGAGGCGCTCGAAATCACCGGCCGCGCCTCCGAGGGCGCCAAGGTCCGGCTGGACAGTCTGGGCTGGGCGCGTTACGGATTCGGCGCGGATTGGGCCGTGCGCGCCAAGCTGCGCGAGATCGGCGCGCTCAACCCGCTCAAAGGGAAACGCGGATAAGCGGGCAAATCACATGATCGTCTGGATCGGGGCTGCACTCGGGGTGGCATTCGGCATCTTTCAGGCCAGAAGGCGCGGCGGCAAGGGGCTCGACATGGCCCAGCATGGCGCGGCCTACGGCATCGCCTTCGGCATCGTGGCGCTGATCGTCAATGTCGTGATCATCCGCACGATGACGGGATAGGCGCGATGTTCCTGCCATTCTTCGACGCATTGCGCAAACACGACATCCCGGTCTCCTTGCGCGAATACCTCACCTTCCTCGAAGCGATGGGCCAGGGCCTCGTCACCTATGACATCGACGGCTTCTATTACCTCGCCCGCAGCGCGATGGTGAAGGACGAGCGCAATCTCGACAAGTTCGACCGCGCCTTCGCCACCGCCTTCAAGGGGATCGAGGGGATTTCCCTCTCCGACGTGCTCGAAGCCGTGGACATCCCCGGCGACTGGCTCGAAAAGATGGCCGAAAAGCATCTCAGCCCCGAAGAGATGGCAGAAATCCAGAGCCTCGGCGGCTTCGACAAGCTGATGGAGACGCTGAAAAAGCGGCTTGAAGAACAGACAGACCGCCACCAGGGCGGCTCGAAATGGATCGGCACCGCCGGCACCTCGCCCTTCGGCGCCTATGGCTACAACCCCGAGGGCGTGCGCATCGGCCAGAAGGAAAGCCGCCACCAGCGCGCGGTCAAGGTCTGGGACAAGCGCGAGTTCCGCAACCTCGCCGACGATGTCGAGCTGGGCACCCGCAACATCAAGGTGGCCCTGAAACGCCTGCGCCGCTGGGCCCGCGACGGTGCCGAGGACGAGCTTGACCTCGACGGCACGATCCGCGCCACCGCTGAACATGGCTATCTCGACGTGAAAACCCGCCCCGAGCGGCGCAACGCGGTCAAGGTGCTGCTGTTTCTCGACGTGGGCGGCAGCATGGACCCGCATATCAAGATGGTGGAAGAGCTGTTCTCGGCCGCCAGGACCGAGTTCAAGCATCTCGAATATTACTATTTCCACAACTGCCTCTACGAAGGCGTCTGGCGCGACAACCGCCGCCGCTGGGACGCGCAAACGCCGACCTGGGACGTGCTGCACACCTACGGGCCGGATTACAATTGCATCTTCGTGGGTGACGCCAGCATGAGCCCTTACGAGGTCGCCTATCCGGGTGGCGCCAACGAACACTGGAACGCCGAGTCCGGGCAACTCTGGCTGCAACGCGCCCGCGAGCAATGGCCACAGCATCTCTGGATCAACCCGGTGCCCGAGAAATACTGGGGCTACACCCATTCGATCGGCATGATCCGCGAAATCTTCGAAGACCGCATGGTGCCGATGACCCTCAAGGGGATCGAAGAGGGCATGAAAGAGCTGTCACGCTGAGGTCGGTCTGATCCCAATGTGCGCCTTCGGCGCGCAGGTTTTGTTTGGTGGGGGCTTCACCCCCAAGGCGCAAAATGCCATGGCATTTTGTCGCCATCCCCCAGAGTATTTCAGGCAAGATGAAGAACAAGCGCGCGCTGCGTTAAGGTGTTTTCCGGCGCGATGCCATGCGGATCGGCCGGCAGCCGGGGGACAGCCGGATGGCAGCCGGGAGTCACCCCCTGCAAAAACGCACAGAAACCCGCGTTAACCGCTGCGAACGCTTATTGGGCGAACAGTCGCCCGGGCATCCATCCGCGCGCATCGGTGCCCGCGAGTTTCAGCATGTGCCACAGGAAGGCGAGGTTGGACGAGATCACCGGCACCCCGGTCTCGGCCTCGGCCCGTTCGATGATTCCGAAGCTTCGCAAGTTCGTGCAACTCGCGAAGATCGCATCGCAATCCGTTGTTTTTGCGGTGTTTATCATCGCATCCAGAACCGAGGATTCCGCGATGCGCGCGACCGTGTAGTCGTCTTCCTGCAGAAAGCTCTCCTGCCGGGCCACCGCGATGCCGGTGGCGTTGAGCGCCGCGATCATCGGCTCGTTGACGCTTTGAACATAGGGTGTGATCATGGCGATATTGTTGGATTTCAATGCCTTGAGAGCCGCAATGACAGATGTCATCGGGTTCGTGACCCGCGCCTCGGGATGGGCCTTGCGGACCAGTTCGGACACTCTGTCCGGACCGATCACCGTGGCCCCCGAGGTGCAGCCATAACCGATCACATCCAGCCCCCTTGGCAGGCGTTCGGCGGTCGCGGTCATGTGATTTTCCATGGAGGCCAATGACTTGGGCGTCACATCCGGTTGCGCGGGGATGCGCGAATGCAAAAGGCACGCATCGCGCCCGGCAAACAGCATTCGCGCTTCGTTCTCCAGCGATTCGTCGGTCGACAGCACGATCAGCCCGAACCGGCCCGCCCCGCCAAACCCTTGATCCAGTTGATATTCCAGCGCCATGATTCACCTCTTTGTGGGAGTTTCGCACGCCCCGGCGCCCATGCCAAGACATCGCGCTTGCAGTGGCAGAACATCGAGGGCAGCATGATGCCATCCTGACGAGGTCTCGCATGCCTGCCCTTCGCTATCTTTGGACGCATCACCGTCTTGTTTTCATTGGGTTTTGTCTGGCCAGCCTTGTCACGCTCGTCTTTCTTGTCCGACTGGCGATCTTTACCGTCTACTGGTCTGATCCGGCGCACCGCAACCTTGCGCCCGAACCATGGATGACACCGGGTTACATCGCCCATTCCTGGAGCATCCCGCCCGAAGACCTGGCCCGGGCGTTGTCCATTCAGCCGGGAACCCGCCCGACACTGAAGGAAATCGCCCGTGAGCGCGGCGTGGATGTCAGCGTCGTTATAAATGAAATCAATGATTTGCTCGCCGATCGAGGTCAGGAATGACCGACGCCTTCCTGGTGCTTCTGGCGAGTTACGGACTACCCTTGCTCTTCGTGACCACCATGGCGAGTTGTCTTGCCCTGCCCATCCCCGCGTCGCTTGCGATGCTCACCGTCGGGGCTTTCGCGGCCAGCGGAGAAATGCCGATTGTCATGACCGGGCTGATCGCGTTCTGCGGCGCAATCCTCGGCGATCAGGTGGGCTATCTGATTGGGAGCACGGGACAAACCCATCTTTCAAACTATATCTCCCGCCATCCGAGGCGGGCTCGTCTGCTGGCGCAGAGCATCGAAATCCTGCGTCGCCGCGGAGGTCCGGGCGTGTTCCTGAGCCGCTGGCTGTTCAGCCCCCTGGGGCCGTATGTCAACTTTGCCGCAGGGGCCGCCGGTCAGGGTTGGTCACGGTTCTCGATCTGGGCCATGGCCGGCGAGGCCGTCTGGGTCATACTCTATATCGGGCTGGGGTTCCTCTTCGCCGAAAACCTCGCCGCGATTGCGGAACTGGCCGGTGATATCAGCGGTTTGATGGCGGGACTTGCGGTGATGGCGGTTACCGCATTGTGGCTTTGGCACGCCTGGCATGAGCGTCGACGCACACCTCCAAGACAAGGACATGAACAATGACCGATGCCCCCGTGACCCATATCGACCCGGCCGATTTCACCGCCAATCCCTATCCGGCCCTGGCACGGATGCGGGCCGAGGCACCGGTCACCTTCGTGCCCGAACTCGGGGCCACGCTCTTCACCCTGCGGGACGATATTTTTCAGCAGGAAAAGCAGGTTGAGACCTTTTCTTCATACCAACCCCAGGGTCTCATGACGATCCTGATGGGCGAAAACATGATGCGCAAGGACGGAGCGGATCACGCGAGAGAGCGCAAGATCCTGTTTCCCGCGCTCAGTCCACGCACCGTTCGCGACACCTGGACGCCGCTGTTTCGATCCAAGGCGCAAGACATCCTGAACGATCTGAAACCAAAGGGGAAATGCGACCTGGTGCGGGACTATGCGATGCCGGTCTCGGCCGAGGCGCTCAAGCTCGTGACCGGCCTCACCAACATGCCGGCGGCCGAGCTTGACCGGGTCAGCCAGGGCATGATCGACGGTTGCGCCAATTACACCGGCGATCCAGAGATCGAGGCCGATTGCCACGATTGCACCGCCTCGATCGACCGCCATATCACCGAGATGATGCCGCATCTGCGCGCCCATCCCGACATGTCCGCGCTTTCGGTCCAGATGCAGGCGGGGCTGGACGAACCCGCCACCCGCGCCAACATCAAGCTCATCATCTCGGGCGGACAGAACGAGCCGCGCGACGCCATCGCAGGCGCGGCCTGGGCGCTGATCACGCATCCCGATCAACATGCGCTGATCCGGCAAGGCGCGGCCAGCTACGTGCAGGCGTTCGAGGAATATGCGCGCTGGATCTCGCCCATCGGCATGTCACCGCGCCGAGTGGCGCGGCGTGACACGGTGTGCGGGGTGACATTCGAACCCGAGGACCGCGTCTTCTTCATGTTCTCCTCGGCCGGCCATGACGAGCAACATTTTGACAAACCTCAGGTTTTCGACATCACCCGCGACAACGGCCCGGCCATTCCCTTCGGGGCAGGCCCGCATTTCTGCGGCGGGGCCGCGGTCGCCCGCGCGCTGATCGCCGAGGTCGCGCTCCCGATGCTGTTCGAGGCGCTGAGCGATCTGCATGTCACCGGCCCGGTGTCGTTCTCGGGCTGGGCGTTTCGCGGGCCGACCGCCATGCCTGTCGGCTGGACAGCATAGCCTCTTGTTCGCGGCTCGAACCACGCCCATATTGACCTCATGCTGAAGTTCACGCCGATCCTGCTGGCCATCATTTATGCCGTCGCGATGTATCGCTTCTCGGTCTGGCGCACCACGCGCGAGCTTGATGCAAAATCCACCGAACTGGCCGATCCCACGCTCAAACCGCTGTTTGACCGCATGGCAAAAGCGCTCGACCTGCCCCGGATTCGCGTCCACCTCTATGAGATCCAGCCCGTCAACGGTCTCGCCGCGCCGGATGGGCGGATCTTTCTCACTCGTGGCTTTTACGAGAAATACCGCGCTGGCGAAGTGACCGCCGGGGAGCTGGCCTCGGTCATAGCGCATGAGCTGGGTCATGTCGCGCTCGGCCATTCGCGACGGCGGATGATCGACTTTTCCGGACAGAACGCGATCCGCACGGCGCTGGCCATGGTGCTGTCGCGCTTCCTGCCCGGCATCGGCGTCTGGATCGCGAATGGGATCACCACGCTTCTGGCCGCGGGCCTGTCACGTTCGGATGAATACGAGGCGGATGAATATGCGGCGGCACTGCTCACCAAGGCCGGGATCGGCACATCGCCGCAGAAATCCTTGTTCGAGAAGCTGGAAAAGCTGACCCAGACCAACATGGGCGCCGCGCCTGCATGGCTGCTCTCGCACCCGAAAACCGCGCAACGTATCGAGGCGATCGAGGCGCTGGAAGGCAAATGGCGGGCCTGACCGGCCAAGCCGCGCCTCAATCCAGTCGCCCGGCCACCGCCTTGCCCAGCCTCGGCAATCGCGCTTTCTTCAATAGCCCCCGCGCCGACCAATCCTCGCCCGACAGCCGCCGCGCCTCGTCGCGCACGCGCGTGACCACCGCCTCGACCTGCGCCGCGTCTGCCTGCCAGAACCCGAGCAGGAATGCGTCCGGGTCGGCCCGGCTCAACCCCTCCTCGGCCAGAACCCCGCGTGGAAAATCGCCCGCGTTCACCGTCACGATCACATCCGCCGATCCCGCCACCGCCGCCGCCAAGACGTGCACGTCGGCCGGGTCGGGCGACCACAGCCGATCCTCCAGAGAGGGCGGCCATTCGACCGCCGCCCCCGGCCATTTCGCCTGCAACAGCGCCGCCTCGCCGCGCGCCTGTGCCTCGGCTTCCGGGCCCAGTTTCGCCGCCGCCCGCACCCACTCCTCGAGGATGCGGTCCGACCAGAGCGGCACGAACGCCCCGGTTTCCGCCGCGCCCAGCAACACCTCGCGCATGACCGTGGGAAAGATCACGCAGGTATCGAGAACCGCCCTCACAGCCGGAAGAAAAGCGCCTTGAGATAGCCGCTTTCCACCAGTTGCGGCAACAGCGGATGATCCGGACCCGCCTGGCCCGTGTGGATCAGTGACCCCTGCCGCCCGGCCCGCCCAATCCCCCGGATCGAGGCCGCGCGAAATCGCGTCAGGTCGGCCGCGTGCGAACAGGAACAAAGCCCCAGGAATCCGCCCTCGGCCACCAAAGGCGCCGCCATCCGCGCGAGCTTCTCATAGGCGCGCAGCCCCGCATCGAGCGCCTGTTTCGTGGGCGCAAAGGCTGGCGGGTCACAGACCACCAAGTCGAATGTCGCCCCCTCGCCCACCAGCATCTCCAACACTTCAAAGGCATCGCCCCGGCGTGTCGTGAACCGCTCCGTCACGCCCATCGCCGCGGCACCCTCCCGCGCCAGGCTCAACGCCGGGTCCGAACCGTCCACCGCCAGCGCATGCTCCGCCCCAGCCGCCAGAGCGGCAAGGCCGAACCCGCCCACATGGGAAAACACATCGAGAACCCGCGCACCCTGCGCCAGCCGCGCGGCAAAGGCGTGGTTCTCGCGCTGGTCCAGGAAAAGCCCGGTTTTCTGCCCGCCGATCAGGTCGGCCATGTAGAGCGCCCCGTTCATCTCGACCGGCACCGGCCCTTCCGGCGCCACGCCCCGCAGAACCTCCTGCTCCTCTCCCAACCCTTCAAGTGCGCGCGCCCGGCCCGATGCGTTCTTGATGACCGTTGACACGCCCGTCACCTCCACCAGCGCCTCAATCATCGGCCCAAGCTGCGCGTCGGCCCAGGCCGCGTTGGGTTGCACGACCGCAATATCCCCGAACCGGTCGATCACCACGCCGGGCAGCCCGTCAGCCTCGGCATGGACCAGCCGGTAAAAGGGCTGCGCGTAAAGCCGTTCGCGCAAAGCCAGCGCCCGCGCAATCCGCGCCGCAAACCATGCCTGATCCACCTGTGCTCCCGGATCACGATCCAGCATCCGGCAAAAGATCTTGGAATTGGGGTTCACCGCCACCACGCCCAGGGCTGCGCGCTCTGCATCTTCCAGAAGCGCCAGGGAGCCGGGCGCAATCGCCCTGGTGCGGCGGTCGGTCACGACCTCATTGGCAAAGACCCAAGGACTCCCGTGGCGCAGCTTGCGCGCATCGGTCTTGGGTTTGAGGCGGACAATGGGCAAAGGGGACAGCGTCATGCCATCCCCTTACAGTCTCGATCGACCCTTGGAAAGGGATCAGAACAGGCTGTTCGTCCGGTCACCCGCACCCAGCGGCGTGGCCGTGCTGCGCGACGCCACCGGAATGCGATTGGCCACCAGATCCTCGCGTTTGCCATCGCTCACGCCCAGTTCCTTCTGGAACACGCCCGCCAGATGGCTGGTGATCCGCCGTTTCTGGGTCACGCCGTTCTGTTCGGCCTGCACCGCGCGGGCGCCGCCAAACGCCTTGAACGTCGCGTCGATCTTACGCGGCTCGGCCACCGGCTGCATCGTTTCGGGATTGAGGAAATTCACCACGAACTCGATCTCGTGGCGGCCGCCCACGGTATAGCGGGCCTTTTCGGTCAGCGCGTGGAAGCGCTTGACCTCGATATCGAGCACAACCGGCACCGCACCATCGGCCCCTTGCGTGCCCAGCGAAAGGCTGTCCTCGAAGATCTTCTGCACCTGCGCGTGGCGATCACCCAGAGGCTCGCCCCGCCAGACGATATCGCCCGATGGGTAATACATATTCGCTTCCGAGGCGCGCAGGTTGCGCGGCACCCGAACCTGGAATGCCTCCACCTTCATCTCGGGCGCGGTGGCCACGGCGGCCGGGCCTTCAAAAGGTGCATTTCGCGATGCCACATCCAGCGTCGAACAGCCCGACACGGCCATCCCCAGAACGATGATTGCAATCAAACGAACATGTTTCATGCTCTCTCTCCTCGGCCTTTGGCCCTGTTTTCTTCTAGCTTCGAGGATCAGCGCGAATTGGGACGAATTTGCGGCAATGGCGGGAACACATCGGGGTATTGTCGCGGCGAGCCTGTGTTTTTGCCGGAACATGAGTCCATCAAGCCACAGGTGGCACCGCTTGTTAGCGCTAAAATGCTTTGCTAGATGTGGAGTCAGACCGCGCAAGGGAATGCCAAATGACATTGAACAAGACCGTCCGGGATGTCACGGACCGGATCATCGACCGCTCCCATGCGACGCGCACAGCCTATCTCGACCGGATGCGCGCCGCGGGCGAGGCCGGGCCGACGCGCGGGCATCTGAGTTGTTCGAACCAGGCCCACGCCTATGCCGCGATGGGCGAGGATCAGAACCGGCTCGCCACCACGCCCGCGCCTAATATCGGCATCGTCACCGCCCATAACGAAATGCTCTCGGCGCATCAGCCCTTCGGCGCCTTCCCCGACATCATCAAGGAGGCCGCACGCATGATGGGCGGCACCGCCCAGATCGCCGGCGGGGTGCCGGCGATGTGCGACGGCGTCACCCAGGGCCAGCCGGGCATGGAACTGTCGCTCTTCTCGCGCGACGTGATCGCCATGGCGGCGGCCATTGCGCTGTCGCACAACACCTTCGACGCGGCGGTGTTTCTGGGGACATGCGACAAGATCGTCCCGGGGCTGGTGATGGCGGCGGCCACGTTCGGCCACCTGCCGGCGATCTTCCTGCCGGGCGGGCCGATGACCTCGGGCCTCTCGAACGAGGAAAAGGCCGAGATACGCAAGGATTTCGCCGCCGGCAAGATCGACCGCGCCGCGCTCATGCAGGCCGAGATGGCCGCCTATCACGGCCCCGGCACATGCACCTTCTACGGCACTGCGAACTCGAACCAGATGCTGATGGAAATCATGGGAATGCACCTGCCCGGCGCGGCCTTCATCAATCCCGGCACGGCGATGCGCGACGCGCTCACCGCCGAGGGCACGCGCCGGATATTGGCGCTCACCGCATTGGGCGAGGATTACCTCCCGGTCTGCGACATCCTTGACGAACGCGCCTTCGTGAACGGCATCGTCGGGCTGATGGCGACCGGCGGTTCGAGCAACCTCGTGATGCACCTGCCGGCGATGGCGCGCGCGGCGGGCATCACCCTCACGCTCGAGGATTTCGCCGACCTCTCGCAGGTCACGCCGCTCCTGGCGCGGGTCTATCCCAACGGGCTGGCCGATGTGAACCATTTCCACGCCGCCGGCGGCATGGCCTGGCTGATCTCGCAACTGCTCGATGCGGGGCTCCTGCACGAGGACGTGCAGACCGTCGCCGGGCCGGGCCTTGGCCTTTACACGCAAGAACCCGTTCTTGACGACACCACCATACGATATCGCCCCGGACCGGACCGGACCGAGAACGACCGCATCCTGCGCCCGGCCTCGGACCCGTTCCAGGCCACCGGCGGGCTCAAACACCTGACCGGCAATCTCGGGCAGGGCATCATCAAGCTTTCGGCGGTCGCCCCCGAACACCACCTGATCGAGGCCCCGGCCCGCATCTTCGACACCCAGCAGGCCGTGATCGACGCGTTCAAGGCGGGCGAACTGGCGGGCGACGTGGTGATCGTCCTGCGCTTTCAGGGGCCGCGCGCCAATGGCATGCCTGAATTGCATGGCCTCACGCCCACGCTTTCGGTGATGCAGGATCGCGGCCACAAGGTCGCGCTGGTGACCGACGGGCGCATGTCGGGCGCCTCGGGCAAGATTCCGGCGGCGCTGCACCTCGCGCCCGAGGCGGCGATGGAGGGGCCCTTGGCACGCATCCGCGACGGCGACATGATCCGGCTTGACGCCGAGGCCGGAACGCTTGACGTGCTTTCGTCCGAATTCGCGGGCCGCACCCCCGACCGGCCACGCGCCGGAGTGGCGGATCACGGCATGGGGCGCGAGTTGTTCAGCCTCTTTCGCGCCAATGCCAGCCCGGCCACCGCAGGGGCAAGCCCGCTTTTCGGAAATGACGGCGCATGACCCCGCACGCGGCCAGCGCCGAGATCCTCCGGCTCTGCCAGATGGCCCCGGTCATCCCTGTTCTGACCATCGACGACGCGACACACGCCGCCGCCCTCGCCCGCGCTCTGGTCGCCGGCGGTCTGCCCGTGCTCGAAGTAACGTTGCGCACACCCGCCGCGCTCGACGCGATCCGCGCCATGGCCCGCGTGCCCGGCGCATGGGTCGGCGCAGGCACGGTGATCATCCCCGATGACGCCGCCGCCGCTTGCAACGCGGGCGCGCGCTTTGCGGTCTCGCCCGGCGCCACCGACCGCCTGCTCGACGCCTGCGAAGGGATCGACCTGCCGCTGCTGCCCGGTGCGGCCACGGCAAGCGAGGCGATGCGCCTGGCTGAACGCGGCTACAGCGCGCAGAAATTCTTTCCCGCCGAACCCTCCGGCGGCGTCTCCGCGCTCAAGGCCATGGGCGCACCCCTGCCACAGATCCGCTTCTGCCCCACCGGCGGGATCACGATGCAAAACGCCCCCGATTACCTGGGGCTCGCCAATGTCGCCTGTGTCGGGGGAAGCTGGGTCGCCCCCTCGGATGCCATCGCCGCGCTGGATTGGAATCGGATCGAAACACTTGCCCACAGCGCTGCGGCGTTGCCCCGGCGCGCCCCGGAACCAGGCGTTTGACCAATCGCCGCCCGATCCGCTGTCGCGGGATTATCGACGACCAATCACCGGCAAGGGACCGCTGGCAAACGGGCTGAGCCGTTCCGGGCCGGTCTCGCGGATAACGATGTTTTCCTCGTGCACCATGAAAACCCCGTCCGCCGTCTCGATCCCGGGTTCGAGCGCGATCACCATCCCCGGTTCCAGCTCGGTATCGTCGCGCGCATTCAGCGACAGCCCCTCGGTCAGTTGCATCCCCACCCCGTGGCCCAGACGCCCGGCGGTTTCACCCGCGCCCACGACGCGCGCCATCGCCGCCCAGACATCGCGCGCCCGCGCTCCGGGCTGCGCCGCGGCCTCGCCCACGAGCACCGCCTCGATCAGGTGCGACCAGGCCGCCTCGGCCCGCGGATTGGCCGCCCCGATGGCAAAGTTCCGGTCGAAATCACAGAAATACCCGTCCCAAACCGCCCCGGTATCGAACATCAGCACATCGCCCTCGGCCAATGGCGTCTCGTCGGCGGGCGAAATCACGTCGACATAGCCCAACGGCCCCGCCCCGCCCGCCACATAGGGCACCCAATCCGCGCCCTCCTCCAGCAGCAGGCGCTGAAAGCCACGAAACACCTCTTCCATGGCGGTGCCGACGCGCGCGACCTCGCCCATCCGGGCAAAGGCCCGGCCGGCGATGGCACAGCTTTGCGCGATCTTGGCGATCTCGGCCTCGGATTTCACCGCCCGCAGGCGCGCCACGATGCCGTCATCGTCCCCGAAATCAATGCCCACGCCCTGCAACCGCCCGAAATCGGCCAGCGGCATGCGCAGATGCGTCTCGGGGCCTGACGGAATGCCGACCTTGCCGCCCCGCGCCACCTCGTGCAACGCCTTGCCCAGAAGGCTCACCCCGTCATCGGCGGGGTTGGGCGCGGCCCATGTGCGGATATCGCTGAGCCATGTCCGCCCCATCAGCGCCGCCCCGATCGACGGAATGACCGCGATCGGCTCGCCCGCCATCGGCAGGATCACGAACCACGGGCGCGACGGGCTCTCCCAGAACCGCGTGAGAAAGCCGGTGAAATAGCGGATATCGGGCTCACTGGTCAGCATGAGCGCCGCCAGCCCGAGCCGCTCCATCGCGCCCTGTGCCCGATCCACGCGGGCGCGATACTCGTCCTCGGGAAAACCGCGCCTCATTCCGCCGCCTCGCTGAGGATGCACAACATCCGAGCATCCGGTCCAAAAGGTGGCATCGCCATGAGCGCAGCCAGCCCCGCCCCGCCGGAAGCCGTGCTCGCCAATCCCACCCCGGCAAGTTGCGATAGCGCCGCCGCCGCCTCAGCCTCGCTGATCGTCATGAACGCATCCGCATCGCGCGCCAGCCCTTTCAGCGCGATGAGCGAGGGTTCCTTGCAATCGAGCCTGCCCATGCAGGAAACCGGCCCCTCGGTCACAACGGCACACCCCGCCCGGATGCTCTCCACAAGCGCGGGCGCGGCCTCGGGTTCAACCACGGTGATGCGGGGATAATCTCCCCAAACCTTGCGGAAAAAGGCGGCACAGGCCCCGGCCAGCCCGCCCACGCCCGCCTGCAACAGGATATGGGTGGGCGGTTCGTCCATCGCCTGCACCACCTCACCGGCCAGCGCCAGATAGCCCTCCATCACCCGGAACGGCGGATCGAAATAGCCCGGCCAGGACGAATCCGACAGGAGCGACCATCCGTTTTCCTGCGCCGCCTGCATCGCGGCACGCATGCTGTCTTCATAACTGGCGCCCTCGCGCACCACCCGCGCGCCGATCCCGCGCAGGCGCTCGGCAAAGCCTTCCGGCACCGCAGCGCTCAGATAGATCACCGCGCGCGCACCGAATGCCATGGCCCCTGCCGCGACCGACAGCCCGTGATTGCCCGCGCTCGCGGCAACATATGTGCGCCCGCGCGCGCACCCTTGGGCGGCATCGCGCGCGATCACATAGGCCGCGCCAAGCGCCTTGAAACTGCCCAGCCCCATCCGGGCGCGCTCGTCCTTGACAAAGACCTCCCCCGCCCCCGCAAAACCGTCGCGCCGCCGTAGCGGTGTGGGATCATGAAACGGACAGCGCGCCAGCAATGCGTCAACCTCGGCCACGTCGACACTTGGCCATGGCACATCTTCCATCCCGTCAAGACCCCGGCCCCGCCAGGGGTTCTCCAGATGCTGCATGCTGTCTTCCTTTTCCGTTCCGCCAGTCTTGGGCTTTTGCGCGCCCGCCGCAACCCCGCAGCGCCCGTCTTTCATCTTGCCCCAAATACTCCCCGCGGAGCGGCCCGCCGGGGCCACAAACCCGGCGCCTGCCCCCTTCCATGCCCCGCCCCCTTGTCGTATGACGACGACAGCCCACCAACGCGGGCGCCGAACCCGGGGGACAAGCGAAAATGACCGAACCTGCCATCACCGAAGAACTGATCGACGCGCATGGCCTCAATCCCGACGAATACGCGCGCATCCTCGAGATCATCGGGCGGCAACCCACATTCACCGAGCTTGGCATCTTCTCGGCGATGTGGAACGAGCATTGTTCCTACAAATCCTCCAAGACATGGCTGCGCACCCTTCCCACGACCGGCCCCCAGGTGATCTGTGGCCCGGGCGAGAACGCCGGCGTGATCGATATCGGCGACAACCAGGTCGTGATCTTCAAGATGGAGAGCCACAACCACCCCTCCTATATCGAGCCCTACCAGGGCGCGGCCACCGGCGTGGGCGGCATCCTGCGCGACGTGTTCACCATGGGCGCGCGGCCCATCGCGGCGATGAATTCGCTCTCTTTCGGCGAGGTGGATCACCCCAGGACCCGCCAACTGGTGCATGGCGTGGTCGAAGGCATCGGCGGATACGGCAATTGCTTCGGTGTGCCCACCGTGGGCGGCGAGGTGCGCTTCGATCCGGCCTATAACGGCAACTGCCTCGTCAACGCCTTCGCCGCCGGTCTCGCAGATGCGGACAAGATCTTCTATTCCGCCGCGAGCGGTGTCGGAATGCCGGTGGTCTATCTCGGCGCCAGGACCGGGCGCGACGGGGTCGGCGGCGCCACCATGGCCAGCGCCGAATTCGACGAAT
The DNA here is from genome assembly GCA_011389685.1 of Paracoccaceae bacterium. Classification (GTDB taxonomy): domain Bacteria; phylum Pseudomonadota; class Alphaproteobacteria; order Rhodobacterales; family Rhodobacteraceae; genus Aquicoccus. Next base: position 72,148 of record JAABTV010000005.1, on the reverse strand, counting down.
CGATCGAGGAAAAACGCCCCACCGTGCAGGTCGGCGACCCCTTCACCGAGAAACGCCTGATGGAGGCGACACTTGAACTGATGGCCACCGGTGCGGTCATCTCGATCCAGGACATGGGCGCGGCGGGCCTGACCTGTTCGGCGGTCGAGATGGGCGACAAGGGCCGGCTCGGCGTCAAGCTGCAACTCGACGACGTGCCCCAGCGCGAGGCCGCGATGACCGCCTACGAGATGATGCTCTCGGAAAGCCAGGAGCGTATGCTGATGGTGCTCGACCCCGCGAAAGAGGCCGAGGCGCGGGCGGTGTTCGAGAAATGGGATCTCGAATTCGCCATCGTCGGCGAAACCATCGCCGAAGATCGCTTCCTGATCCTGCATGGCAATTCGGTCATGGCCGACCTGCCGCTCTCCAAACTCTCTTCGGAAGCCCCCGAATATGACCGTCCCTGGGTCGAAACCCCGCCTGCCGACCCGCTCGACCCGGCCAGCGTGCCGGGGATCGACCCGATCGACGGGTTGCGCGCGCTGCTCTCCTCACCCAACCACGCGGCCAAGCAATGGGTTTACGAGCAATATGACACCATGGTCATGGCCGACACGGTGCGCACGCCCGGATTCGGCGCCGGCGTGATCCGGGTGCATGACACCGGCAAGATGCTGGCCTTCACCTCGGATGTGACACCGCGCTATGTCAAGGCCAACCCTGAAATGGGCGGCAGGCAGGCCGTGGCCGAGGCCTATCGCAACCTCACTGCCGTGGGCAGCCTGCCGCTGGCCACCACCGACAATCTCAATTTCGGAAACCCCGAGAAGCCCGAGATCATGGGCCAATTCGTCGACGCGATCAAAGGCATCGGCGCAGCCGTCGCCGCCCTCGACATGCCGATCGTGTCGGGCAATGTCTCGCTCTACAACGAAACCGACGGCACTGCGATCCTGCCCACGCCCACGATTGCCGCCGTCGGGTTGATCCGGACCGAGGACGAGGCGATCCTTGGCCTGCCCCGCGACGGTCACATGGCCCTGCTCGTGGGCGAAACCGATGGCCATCTGGGCCAGTCCGCCCTGCTGGCCGAGATCTTCAACCGGATCGAGGGCGACGCCCCGCCGGTCGATCTCGATGCCGAGAAACGCAATGGCGATTTCATCCGCGCCAATCATGCGCTGATCAAGGCTTGCACCGACCTCTCCGATGGCGGCCTCGCGCTCGCCGCCTTCGAGATGGCCGAGGCGGGCGGCGTCGGCGTGCAGATCGACAGCGACGACATGGGCGAGCTTTTCGGCGAGGATCAGGCGCGCTACCTCATCGCCTGCAATTTCGACCAGGCCGAGGCGCTGATGCTCGCCGCCGGTCAGGCGGGCGTGACCATCCGCACAGTCGGGCGCTTCACTGGCTCGGATGTGAAGTTCGCCAAGAGCAGCGCCCCGCTCGAAGACCTCGCCGCGACCTATCGCACCTCGTTCGAGGCAATGCTGGGCTGATTGGCCGATCGCCATCGGCCTTAAAAAGCGCAGTTTCAAGATATCTTTTCCGGAACACCCGGTAGCCTCCCTTGCACCCGCGCCCCGACCGACCTAGATTCACCCGCAACGATGAGGGAGAAACATCCAAATGCCGCTTCACGCGCATGAACTCGAAAGCCTTCTCCGCGAGAGCTTTCCCAACGCGCAGATCACGGTCGAGGGCGCGGATGGGCGCCACATGTCGGCCCTCGTGATCGACGAGGGGTTTCGCGGCATGAACCGTGTGCAGCAACAACGCACCGTTTATGCCGCACTCAAGGGCAAGATGGACGGTCCCGACGGAGAGCTGCACGCCCTGGCCCTGACCACACGGGCCCCCGACTGAAACGGAAGGAACGCGCTTCATGGACCCCCGCCTGATCGCCGCACTGATCCTGTCGCCTTTCGTGGTGGTGTTTCTCTATGCCGGTATCCACGAATACCGCCGCTACAAGTCCGAAGGGCGCGCCCAATACGGGCTTCAATATGACGAGGAAACCGGCACGACCCATGTGACGGCCTTGGCGGATGATGAAGACGGGTATGACCACGAGGGTTTCGACCCGAACGAGTTCAACGCCGACAAGGATGACGAGACTGTTTGACACCAAGGCCCCAAGCCCATTGCGCCGAATGAAATCAGCGCTGCGCAAGGAAAGGAAAACCAGATGAGCGACGCAAAGACCCAGATCGACGAGATCGTCAAAGCCAACGATGTGGTGCTTTACATGAAAGGTACCAAGTCCATGCCGCAATGCGGCTTCTCCTCGCGCGTGGCCGGGGTGCTGAACTACATGGGTGTCGACTTCCTCGACGTGAACGTGCTGGCCGACGAGTCCGTCCGCCAGGGCATCAAGGATTATTCCGACTGGCCCACCATCCCGCAACTTTACGTCAAGGGCGAGTTTGTCGGCGGCTGCGACATCATCACCGAGATGACGCTTTCCGGAGAACTGGACCAGCTGTTGGAGCAAAACGGCGTGACCTATGACAAGGACGCCGCCGAAAAGATCCGCGAAGCCAACGCATGACGGGAAGGCGGGGCCGCGCGGCCCCGCAAGACGAGGGCGTGCGCCCTCGTCCCGCCCGCAAGCGCGGATGACTTCAGACAGGATCGCGCTTGCGAACGCGCAGCCATATCCCGTCCTTGCCGCGCACCGTCAGATGCGCCACCGGCATGGCCGGGCGGTCGGGGAGCAGTTCGAACCGATAGGCCCGCACCAGCATCGACAGGATAAGCGGCCCCTCGATCATGGCGAAACCCGACCCGGTGCAGACCCTTTGCCCGGCCGAGAACGGAATATAGGCGTTGCGCAGACAGGCCTTGCCGTTCTCGGTCTGAAACCGCGCCGGGTCGAACGCGTCGGGTCGCTCCCAAAGCCGCTCATGCCGGTGCAAATGCCACGGCGACAACACGATCTGGCTACCCTTGGGCACATCGCGGTCGCGGAACCGTTCCGGGCAGCTCGCCTCGCGCACCATCATCGGCACCGGCGGATAAAGCCGCAGCGCCTCGCGAAACACATCGCGTGAAACCCTGAGCTTCGAGACGGTCGAGAAATAGACTTTCTCGGGGTCGAACACCGCCCGCGCCTCATCCGCCACCCGCTCTTGCCACTCGGGATGCATCGCCAGAAGGTAAAGCGACCAGGCCAGCGCGCTGGCCGATGTCTCATGCCCGGCGAGGAAGAAGATCGCCACCTGATCGACCATTTCATCGGTGTCGAACCGCGCACCGGTCTCGGGGTCGGGCGTGGTCATGATCTTGGTGGCCAGATCGTCGGGCGCCCCCCCGGCCTTGATCGCGCGCATCCGCGCGGCGGTCAGTTGCGTGATCAGGTCTCGGATCTTGCGCGCGGTGCGCCGGGTCTCGCGGCTGTGAAAGCGCGGAAACCATTTCGGCAGCGGCAGCACCGCACCCAGGTTCAGAACCGGCTGGGCGCGCTGATGCTCGCGAAAGGTCTCGAACACCTGCCCCGCCACCTGATGCTCGATCGGGATGGAAAACAGCGTGCGGAAAATGACATCCGCCGCCGCATGGCTGGTCTGGGCCTCGATCTCGACCGGTTCACCCCCCGCCAACGGGGCCAGCCGCGCCACCGCCGCCTGTCCCGCGTCCCACATCGCCGGAAACACATCGCGCAACCGCCCTCCCTCGAAGGCCGGGTCGATGATCCGGCGCTGACGCTTCCAGGTTTCGCCATTGGTCACGAAGACCGAATTTCCCAGAAGCGGCGCCAGCCCCTCGCGAATACGGTCGGATTTGGGGAAATCATCCGGGCGCTTGCGCAACACAAGATCGACCAGCTCGGGTTGGTTGCACATGTAAGATCGGAAGAACGGCGTTCGAAACTCGGCCATCCACGCGCGATAAAGCCGGGCTGGCTGCGCCGACAGGATATCCGCGCGAAACAGCTTTGCATAACGCCAGAGCGACACCCGCCCCGCCCGCGCGGGCGGCTTGGGCGGAGTCGGTGGTTGTTCCGGATCAGGCGGCAGAACGGTCATCATCCCTCACGGAAACATATTTCGACGTGGATTTCTCGATCCGCGATTTCGATGGATTCCGGCCGGCAAACCGCGATTCCAATGTGCGCGACCCGGCGGTGATGCGAAAGTAGTCATAATCACGCACCCGGTCGAACGCACAGAGATACTGGAAATGCAGCCGGAAGAACCGCCAGCGCAATTCCTTCCAGCGCGCAGGGCTCAGCGTCTGGGTAAAGGCCGCCGAGATCACCAGCGGCCAGCGTTTGCCGGGCGGCGCCACCCCCGAGACCGCCACCGGATCGCAGAGCGCAAAGGCACAGCCGTCGCCCGGCGCGGTCACATCCACCCATGTGATCTCGTCACGGGCCGAAAGATAGCGCAGATCGGCGCGCAGACGCTCGGCACGGGGCAGGAACGACACCATCGGCACCACCTGCCCGAGGCTCAGAAACCCCAGCGCCGGACCATCCTCGGGCACCCGGCCCGCACGGATCAGATCGGCGAGGATCGACACCGCCAGATGCGCGCCCGACGAATGCCCCACCACCAGAACTTCGTCCACATCCTCGCGCAACGCGGCGACGATCACGTCGCCGAACACGCCCATCCGCGCTTCCAGCTCGGGCGGGTTCGCGCCCTTGAACTGGGCCGAATAGGCATAATCATGCATCAGGTAATAGGCGAAAAATCGACCATCGCGCTTGCGGAACCATTCCAGCACGAAGGGCACGACGATCAACCCGCCCCAGGCCGCCCAAGGGTGCAGCAGGGCCAACCCCCGCCCAAGCCCCCACGCGAGTCCAAGCGCCAGCGCCAGTTGCACAAGCAGGAACACCACCGGATACAGCGCCGCGATCACCGGCCCCTTGCGAAGCCGCATCAACCGCCACAACACCCCCGAGCCGATATAGGTCCAGGCGGTGCGCAACAATTGCCCATAGGTCGCCACGATCCCAAGACCCATGCTATCGCGCACGATATCCGACCAGACCAGAACCTCGACATCGGTCTCGATCTCGGCCCCGTCCATCCACGCGGTGACATGCCAGCCATAGGCGCCACCGCCCGTCTTGGGGCGCAAGGCGATCTCATAGCCCGAAATCGCCGCCTGCGCCGCGCCCTCCTTGCGGTAAAGCTCGCGATAGCGGCGCGGGTGAATCGGATCATAGCCGGGAATGTAGAACACCCGGCGGCGCTTCACGGCCTGTGGCGCTTCCTTGCGCATAGACTGCCCCTTTTTCGGCACAGCCTAGCCAATCACTTGGGCAAGAGTAAGGCGCAAACTATCCCAGCGCCGCCAGCCCCGGGAAGGTTTCAAGCAACCAGTAGGAAAAGCTCGCGAACCCGCCGGTCAGCATCAACAGGCCAATGGTCCACAGCAAGAGCCCCATGACCTTCTCGATCTGTTCGAGATGGCGCTTCATCCAGCCCATGAACCCGCCCAGCCGCGGCAGGAAGGCCGCGACCAGAAGGAACGGCACCCCCAGCCCCATTGCATAGATCCCCAGAAGGAAGGTGCCGCGCGCCACATTCGCCTCGCTCGCCGCAAGGCTCAGGATCGCGCCCAGTTGCGGGCCGATGCAGGGCGTCCAGCCAAAGGCAAAGGCAAGCCCGAGGATATAGGCCCCGAGGGCGCTGCCGCCCCGGTCGCCCGCATCCATGCGCGCCTCGCGATCCAGAAACCCGATCCGGTAGATCCCGATGAAATGCGCCCCGAACCCCATGACGAGGACACCGGCAATCGCGTTGAACCAGTTCTGGTATTGCAGGAACAGCGTGCCGACCGCCGAAGCCGTGAACCCGAGCATCAGGAACACGGTCGAAAGCCCCAGCACGAAGAACAGCGCCGGTCCGAGGGCGCGGTTGCGCCCCTCGTTCAGATCGGTGACCGAAACCCCCGAGAGATAGGCCAGATAGGGCGGCACGATGGGCAGAACACACGGGCTGAGAAAGGACAGTATCCCGGCAAGGACCGCCACCAGCATCGCCGGCAAAAGGCCCGCATCTATGATCTCGATTCCGAACATATGCTCCCCTTACGCCATCGCGCGCACGGCGTCACGCGACGTGATGTCACAAAGCTGTTGGCCCCGGCGTGAACCCGGATGAACGACGCCGCAAATGCGAAAACGCCGCGCAGTTTCGCGCGGCGTTCCCATGTCGTTGCATCGTTGCCGTCTCAGCCGCGGCCAAGCGTCCACCAGCCGCGCTTCTTGGGCTCCGGTTTGTTTGGCGCGTCGGTCGCATCCCGGCTGGTGTCATCCGATGGCTTCTCGGGCGTGGCCGGGGATGTGCTTTCCGCCACCTTCGCGTCACCGTCCCCGGCACTGGCCGCAACCGTCTCGGACGGCTTGTCGGCTGCCGGTTCCCCGGCCACCTGCTCATACGGGGTGGCCTCGCCGTTCGGCTTGGCCGGCGTATCAGGTGCGGCGTCGGTCGTGGCAGCAGGCTTGTCCGTTTTCGACCGCGACGCGGTGCTGCGCCTGGATCTCGGCTTGGGCTTGGGCTTTTCGTCCGGTTTCGCGGCGGCCACATCCGTCCCGGCCACCTCGTCGGCGGGCTTGTCCGTCGCTGGCTCCGCCTTGACGTCCGCCGGTTTCGCCGTGCTCTTGCTGCGGCTGCGCGACACGGTGGTTCCCGATTTGGCCGTCCGCGACCTCGACGCTTTGGGCTTTTCCGCCTCGGCATCGGCGGGTTTGCCATCCTCGGCAGCCGTGTCCACATCGGCCGCATCGGCCTCCGTGGCCGCCGATTTCGATCTCGACGAGGATCGGCTCGATTTCGTCTTGGGCGCGTCGGAGTCTTCAGCGGTCGTTTCTTTGGCCGGTTCTTCCGAGGACGCAGCCGTATCGGCTTGCGCCGCTTGCTCACCTTCCGAATCGGCGTTGCGATCCTCGGTCGATGTCTCGGCCCCGTTTCCGGATTTCGACGACCGGCTCCGACGACGGCGACGGCGGCGCTTCTTGGGCTTTTCCTCTTCGCCTTCGGCCTGCGCCGTTTCCACCGGTGCTGGCGATGTGTCCTCTTCGGTCTCCACGTCGCTGTCGATCTCGTCCATCAGGGACGTGTCGACCGACACCACATGCGCGCTGACATCCGGAACGGCCCGCGAGGCGGTCTTGAACTTCTCAAGGCTGAAATCGGGCGAGATCAGCATCGGATCGCCTTCGATCCGCACGCTCAGCGTATAGCGCGCCTCGATCTGGGCGATATGCTCGCGCTTCTGGTTCATCAGGAAATTGGCGATGCCCACCGGGCATTTCACCAGAACCTCGCGCGAACGTCCGCGCGTGCCCTCTTCCTCGATCTGGCGCAGAATGCTCAGCGACAGGCTGTCATCCGACCGGATAAGCCCGGTGCCGTGGCAATGCGGGCAAGGCTGCGTCGTCGCCTCGATCATGCCCGGGCGCAGCCGCTGACGCGACATTTCCATCAGACCAAAGCCCGAGATACGCCCGACCTGGATGCGGGCCCGGTCGGTCTTGAGCTTGTCCTTGATCCTCTTCTCGACCGCGGCGTTGTTGCGGCGCTCGTCCATGTCGATGAAGTCGATCACGATCAGCCCGGCCAGGTCGCGCAGACGCAACTGGCGCGCCACCTCCTCGGCGGCTTCCAGGTTGGTCTTGAGCGCGGTCTCCTCGATCGAGCCTTCCTTGGTCGCCCGCCCCGAGTTGACGTCGATCGCCACCAGCGCCTCGGTCACACCGATCACGATATAGCCACCCGATTTGAGCTGAACGCTCGGGTTGAACATCGAACTGAGATAGCTTTCGACCTGGAACCGCGCGAAAAGCGGCAGCCCCTCGTGGTAATGCTTCACGTTCTTGGCATGGGACGGCATGATCATCTTCATGAAGTCCTTGGCGATGCGATATCCACGCTCGCCCTCGACCAGAACCTCGTCGATCTCGCGGTTGTAAAGGTCGCGGATCGAGCGTTTGATCAGGTCGCCCTCTTCATAGATCTTCGCCGGCGCGATGGATTTCAACGTCAACTCGCGGATCTGTTCCCACAACCGTTGCAGGTATTCGTAATCGCGCTTGATCTCGCTCTTGGTGCGCTTGGCCCCCGCCGTGCGGATGATCAGCCCCGCGCCCTGCGGCACGTCGATCTCGTTGGCGATTTCCTTGAGCTTCTTTCGGTCCGGCGCGTTGGTAATCTTGCGGCTGATGCCACCGCCCCGCGCGGTGTTGGGCATGAGCACGCAATAGCGTCCGGCAAGCGAAAGATAGGTGGTCAGCGCCGCGCCCTTGTTGCCGCGCTCTTCCTTGACGACCTGCACCAGAAGGATCTGGCGCACCTTGATGACTTCCTGGATCTTGTAGCGGCGTGCACGCGGCTTGCGCGGCGGGCGGATGTCGTCGCTGTCATCGTCATCGGCAACCGATTCGATGCTGTCATCCTTGGCGGCGGCATTGGTGCCTTGCACGTCGTCATTGTCCGTGCCGTTGTCGGCATCGCCGTTCGCGGCGTCATCCGGCTCTTCCACCGGGGTTTCGTCCACCAGATCCATCGGCGAGGTGCCCTCGGGAACCTCTTCACCTTCAAGGTCGATGGTCTCCATCCCGGAAATGCCACGCGCACCGTCATCCGACTGCGCCTCCGTGGACGTGACGGCGTCGTCGGACCTGATCTCCTCGGCGCTGGACTTCTTCGAAGACGGCCGCCGGCCGCGCGAGCGCGAGGGCTTCTTCTCTTCCTCTTCCTCGCGCGCCTTGAGCGCCTCGACATAGGCGCGCTCTTCCTCCATCAGCTTCTCACGGTCCGCGACCGGGATCTGATAGTAATCGGGATGAATTTCCGAAAAGGCGAGAAAGCCGTGGCGGTTGCCGCCATAATCGACAAAGGCCGCCTGAAGCGACGGTTCGACCCGTGTAACCTTGGCTAGATAGATATTGCCAGCAAGCTGGCGTTTGTTTTCAGACTCGAAGTCGAATTCCTCGACCTTGTTTCCGTCCACCACCACGACGCGGGTTTCCTCCGCGTGGGTGGCATCGATAAGCATTTTCTTGGCCATGTGATCCATTTGCATGACAACAGGACCGCAATCACCCCGGGGGGCGCGATCGGCCTTGCATCATGTCTGTTTCTGGCAATAAACGCCGCGCGGCAGGCGCGGGCAACAAGGCCCCCTGCTCTCACACTCAATGGTCGCGCGCGCTTCATCGCGGTTCTTCTCCGGCCGCGCCCGCCATGCGGTGTCGCAGCCCGTTCATTCGCCCGCAGCACCCCTGAGGGGGTGGCGGACCTTTCATGTGGCCCCAGACGGGACCCATTCATCCTGTCCGGACTGCCGGTTCGAAGACCTACACCCTGTCCTGACAGTGAAACTCTCGCGGCACGCGGGAAACCCACCTGTGCCATACTCCTACATAAGGGCATGGACGGGGCGATTACAATGGAGAAATGACGAGTTCACGATATTGGCGAAGGCCCGACCGGCCCGCGGGCGCGCGCCGTCAGCCCGGTCTCACAGGTAATCGGACCTGTGCAGCCCGTATTTCGCCATCTTCTCGTTGAGCGTCCGGCGCGGCAGGCACAACTCGTCCATCACGTTGGAAATGCTGCCCTTGTGGCGGCGCATCGTGTTGTCGATCAGCATCCGCTCGAACGCCTCAACATATTCCTTGAGCGGCTTGCCCTCGGTGGTCATCACCGGCTGCATGTCCTCGTGATCGCTCATCAGAAGCGAGGTGATCGACCCCTGCCCGCGCCGCGATTGCAATACCGCGCGCTCGGCCACGTTGATCAACTGGCGCACATTCCCCGGCCACGGCGCCTGCAACAGCTGCGCGGCCTCCTGCGCGCTGACATTGGGCGCGTCACAGCCATATTCATCGGCGAACTGCTCCGAAAGCCGGGTAAAGAGCGTCAGGATATCTTCGCCGCGCTGGCGCAGCGGCGGCACCGTGATGCGCAGCGCGGCCAGCCGATAGAAAAGATCAGGGCGCAATGCGTCCTCGCAGGTCTTGCCCTGCTCCTGCAGGTTGGAAATCGCGATGATCCGGGTTTCGGGCGGCGTGCCCTCTGCGTTGACAAAGCTCAAGAGCTTGCCCTGCACCGCATCGGGAAGCGTTTCGACATCTTCCAGAACCAGGGTGCCGCCGCGCGCCTCCTCGACCGCCGGAAGCCGACTGTCCTCGGGCATCATCGGCCCGAACAGCCGTTTCGACAGCGCGTCCTCTTCCAGCGCCGAGCAGCTCACCAGCACGAATTTCTTGCCAGCCCGGGGCCCCACCGCATGCAGCGCATGGGCGACCAGCGTCTTGCCGGTGCCGGTTTCACCGTCGATCAGGACATGACCATCCGCCTGCCCCAGATCGAGAATATCCTCGCGCAGCCGCTCCATCACCGGGCTCACCCCGATGAGCTTTTTCATCAACTGCCCGCCATCGCTGAGCTCCCGGCGCAGCGTGCGGTTGTCCAGCACGAGGCGCCGCGCATGGGCGGCCTTCTTGGCCAGTTCGCTCATCCGGTCCGGGTTGAACGGCTTTTCCAGAAAATCAAAGGCCCCCACGCGCATCGCCTCGACCGCCATCGGCACATCGCCATGCCCGGTGATCATGATCACCGGCAAGGCACTGTCCTGCCCCATCAGCTTTTTCAGAAACTGCATCCCGTCCATGCCCGGCATCTTGATGTCCGAGATCACGATGCCCGGGTAATCCGGCCCCAGTTTCTTCAGGGCATCCTCGGCGCTGGCGAATGTCTCGGTGTCATAGCCCGACAGTGCCAGCCACTGGCTGATCGACTGGCGCATGTCCTGCTCGTCGTCGATAATCGCGATCTTCATAGCCTTGGCCATCGCATTCGTCCCCTGATACCATCCATGCCAGCGCGCGCCCTACCCGACCGCGCGGGTCTCGTCCTCTTCAAAGATAGGCAGCCGCATCTCGAAAACAGCCCCGCCGCCATCGGTGTTGCGCGCCGTCAACCGCCCGCCAAGGTCGTTCACGATCCCCGAGGAAATGGCAAGTCCCAGTCCCACGCCCTCGCCCGGCTTCTTGGTGGTGTAGAATGGCTCGAACAGGTTATCGAGATCCTCGATCCCCGGCCCGTTGTCGCGCACGCTGAGCGTGGCCGTCTCACCCGCCGCCAGCAGGATGTCGATTTCGGGCGCTTCAACGCCCTGCGTCGCATCCAGCGCATTGCGCAACAGGTTGATGATGACCTGTTCGATGCGCAACCGGTCGCCCAACACCATCACCTCCCCATCGGGCATCGCGCGGGTGATCTGCACCTTGCGCTGCTTGAGTTGCGGCTCCATCATCGCAAGCGCCGAATGCAAGGCATCCCCCATGTTTACAGGGGCCAGGGCATCGCCGCTCTTGCGCGCATAGCTCTTCAACTGCCGCGTGATCGCGCCCATCCGCTCGATCAGATCGTCGATCCGCTGGAATGACGAAAGCGCCTCGTCGGGCCGGTTGCGCCGCAGCAGAAGCGCGGCCCCCGCCAGATAGGTCTTCATCGCGGCCAGCGGCTGGTTCAGTTCATGCGACACCGCCGCCGACATCTCGCCCAGCAGCGCCAGTTTCGAGCTTTGCTCAAGGGTCTGCTCGGCCACTTCCAGCTTGCCCTGCATCTTCTGGCGTTCGGCGATTTCCCGCTGGAGGCGCTGGTTCAATGCGCGAAGTTCGGCCGACTCGCGTTGAAACGATGCCATGCGCACTGCCGTCCTGCGACTGAGGAAGTAGAAAGCCAGCGCCAGCAGGATCGCGAATCCCATGATCTCCAGCGCCAGAAAGGCATTCACCTTCTCGCGCACGCTGGCATAGGGCGTGAAGGTCGCGATCCGCCAGCCGCGAAACGACACCCGCCCCTCCATCCGCATCACCGCCTCGCCCTGCACATAGGCATCGGCCGGCAGAGAGGTCCAGTCCGCCGTGGCCCGGATCGCGCGCTCGATGGCACTGTCCACCGGGGCACGGCGCAACGCCTCGACCTCGGTCAGCCCGCGCCAGCGCGGTTCGGTCGCAAGGATGATCGTGCCGGTCGAATCCGTGACGATCACCGCCTCGGAAATCCCCGCCCAGGCGCGCTCGAATTTCTGCAGATCGACCTCGACCGCGATCACGCCGAGGGTCTGGTTCTGCCAGTCCACCCGGCGCGTATAGATGAAACGGTATCCGCCCGCCTCGCGCTCCGTGACCGAAAAGACCGTGCTGCTCGAGCGCAGCGCATCCACGAAATATCGGCCCTGCCGATGACTCTCGCCCAAGCGGTTGCGGTCTGTCGCCGCCACCGTGCGCCCATCCCGGTCCAGCAACATGAGCGACGCGGCGCCGATTTCCTCGACAAACGAGATGAGCCGTTGCGTCGATTGACTGAAATCGCTGGAATTGAGCGCCCCGATCAGCGCCGGGTCACGCGCCAGAAGCTGCGGCACGATGGCATTGCGCCGCAATTCACTGACAAGATTGCCGGAATAGAGCGCCAGGCGCAGTTCGGCCCGGTTGCGCGTGGTCTCGGTGAAACGTTCGGTCAGCAGGCGGTTGGTCACAACCACCGTCACTCCCGCGATGGCAATCAGGAGCACCAGTGCGATCCGCGTCCGCCACCCGGTCAAACGGGCACGGCGCAAACGCGGATCGGAACTGAGGACCGGAAGCTTTGCCATCACATCAATCTACGCCGCGCCGCGTCAAGGCTCAAGCGCGCGGCGCACCGCGCGGCGCGATCGCGCCATTTTCCGCCCGGTCCCGGCGCATCGCGGCTCAGGCGTAAAGCCCGACCTCGCCCCCTTCGGCGGCGGCGGCCTTCAAGAGATCGAAGACATATTGCCCGACCGACCGGAAACAGACGACGCGGAACGCATCCTCGCCCGTCATCCAGACGGCAGCGGGCACCTGCGCCATGCGCGAGCGGCGGATCTGGCCCGGGCCAAAGGCACCGGCGTCGAAATCCACCGGCATCAGCTTGCCCAGCACCTCGCGCGCATGGGCACCGCGAATATCGAACACCGCCCGCGCATCCGACACGTCGACCGCCAGCGCGTGGCTCTCGCCCAGCCCGGCATCGAGCGCGGCCACCGCCGCCCCCGCCTCGCCATGCGGCACCATCACCAGAAGCTCGTCGGGCGACATCCACGCCGCCCCCTTCTCGCCGTTCAGCACCACCTCACGCAGCCCCGGCACGCCCGTGCCCGTCACCTCGCGCAGCGCCTTTGCGAATGTTTCGTCGCCCAGATCGCCGCGCAGCGTGATCATGCCCTGCAACCCGGCCTCCTCGACCAATGCGATCCCCTCGAACCGGGCCCCGGGCAGCGCGCTTCTCGCCTCAGACATTCTGTTTCTCCCCGTCCTTGTCATAGAAAACCGGCTCCACGATCTTCGCGCAATAACTCTTGCCATCGGTGCCCGGAAACTCGATCTCCTCGCCCATCCGGTCCGGCCCGTGCAGAACCAGCCCCATGGCAATGCCGTGGCCCAGCGTCGGGCTGAAATAGGTCGAGGTGACACGCCCCTGAACGTTGCGCTGTCCGTTGGGGTTCACCCCATCGGCCACCGCATAGGCGCCGTCGGGAATGACCGATCCGTCCACCGTCTCAAGCCCCACCAGCTTCCAGCGGTTCGGATCGCTCATATGGCTGCGCGCCTGCGCCCGCTTGCCAAGGTAATCCTCTTTCTTCTTCGAGATCGCCCAGTCGAGCCCCAGATCCTGCGGGATGACCGTGCCATCGGTCTCGTCGCCGATCATGATAAAGCCCTTTTCGGCGCGCATCACGTGCAGCGCCTCGGTGCCATAGGGCGTCACGCCATATTCCTGCCCGGCCGCAAGCACCTTGTCCCACAGGGCAAGCCCCTGACTGGCGGGCACGGCAACCTCGAAGCTCAACTCGCCCGAGAACGAAATCCGGTAGACCCGCGCCGCGATGCCGCCCAGCGTCACATCCTTCCACCCCATGAAGGTGAAGCCCTCACCGCTCAGATCATCATCCGAGAGCTTCTCCAGCACCTTGCGCGCCTTGGGGCCGACCACCCCGATCTGGGCGTATTGCTCGGTCACGTTGGCCACGTAGACCTGCCAGTCCCACCACTCGGTCTGAAGCCATTCCTCCATATGGGCATGGATACGCTCGGCCCCGCCCGTGGTGGTGTGGCACAGGAAGGTCTGCTCGTCGATCCGCGCCACCACGCCATCGTCGATCAGGAACCCGTTCTCGCTGCACATCAGCCCGTAACGGCAGCGCCCCGGCTTCAGCGTGCTCATCATGTTGGTGTAAAGCATGTCCATGAACCGCCCGGCATCCGGCCCCTTCACGACCAGCTTGCCCAGCGTCGAAGCATCGAGAAGCCCAAGGCTTTCGCGCGTGGCCCTGACCTCGCGCGCCACCGCGTCGCCATGGCTCTCGCCCGGCTTCGGGTAGCAATAGGGCCGCCGCCACTGGCCCACCGGCTCCCAATGGGCGCCATGCTCCTCGTGCCAGTCATGCATCGGCGTGCGCCGCAGCGGCTGGAAGATCTCGCCCCGCGCCTCGCCGGCGATCGCGCCCATGGAAATCGGCGCATAGGGCGGGCGGAAGGTGGTGGTGCCGGTCTGCGGAATCGGCCGGCCCAGCGCATCCGAAAGGATCGCCAGCCCATTGATATTGCTCAACTTGCCCTGATCCGTCGCCATCCCCAGCGTGGTGTAGCGCTTGGTATGCTCGACCGATTCATAACCCTCGCGCGCCGCCAGTTGCACGTCTGACACCTTGACATCGTTCTGGTAATCCAGCCACGCCTTCATGCGCAGCTTGATCCCCGCCCCCTGCGGCATCAGCCAGACCGGCTCCATCGCCGCCTCGGGCGCCTCCTCGGCCACCGGAACGGCACCCTTGGCGGGCGTCATCCCCAGTTCCTCGACCGCGCGCCGCCCCGCGGCGTCGGCATCGGCAAGCCCCCCGCCCAGCGCCAGCGCGCCATTGGCGGCCCCCGCCGGGATCACGAAACCCGCCCCATCCACGCCAAGCGGCGGCTTCTCGCCATCGGGGCGGAAATGCGCCTGCGCCTCGTCCCAGAAGAGCTTGCCGCCGCAATGCGACCACAGATGCACCACCGGCGACCAGCCACCCGACATCGCCACCACGTCACAGGCGATCCGTTCCAGAACCGCACCTTCGCCCGCCTGCGCACAGACGCTGACCGCCTCGACCCGCTTGGCGCCGTGCACCTTGGCCACGCCCATGCCGGTCTCGACCCGAATGCCCAGCGTCCGCGCCTCCTCAGCCAGCGCGCCACCACCGCCCAAACGCGCGTCGAGGATCACCGGCACCGCCAGCCCGGCCTGTCGCACCGCGATCGCCGTGCGATAGGCATCGTCGTTGTTGGTCACCACCACCACCCGGTCGCCGGGCGAAACACCGAAATCGACGATATAGTCGCGCACCGCGCTGGCCAGCATCACGCCCGGCACGTCGTTGCCCGCGAAACTCAGCGGCCGTTCGATGGCCCCGGTCGCCGTCACGATCCGCCCGGCGCGGATGCGCCAGAGGCGATGCCGCGGCCCGGGCGCATCCGGGCAATGATCGCGCAGCCGCTCATAGGCCAGCAGGTAGCCATGATCATAGACCCCGGCCCCCATCATCCGGCTGCGCCGGGTGACGTTTTCCATCGCGTCGAGTGCCTCCAGCGTCTCGGCCACGAAATCCGCCACCGGCTTGCCGTCCACGCTGCCGCCATCGACCACGGCACGCCCGCCCCAATCGGCGGTCTGCTCTATCAGAAGCACCTTTGCACCCGCCGCGCCCGCCGCCTTCGCCGCCTGAAGCCCGGCCACGCCGCCGCCGATCACCACCACGTCGAAGAAGGCGTGGAAATGCTCGTAACGGTCGGCATCGCGCTCCTTCGGCGCACGGCCCAGCCCCGCCGATTGCCGCACGATCGGCTCATAGACATGTTTCCAGGCGAACCGCGGGAACATGAAGGTCTTGTAATAGAACCCGGCCGGAAAGAACCGCGCGAGGCTGTTGTTGATCGCGCCCACGTCGAATTCGAGGCTCGGCCAATGGTTCTGGCTGGTCACGCTCAGCCCGTCGAAAAGCTCGGTCGTGGTGGCGCGCTGGTTGGGCTCGAACTGCCCGCCTTCGCCCATGTTGAACAGCGCGTTGGGCTCTTCGGCCCCCGACGCCACGATCCCGCGCGGGCGGTGATACTTGAAGCTGCGCCCCACCATCACCTTGTCATTGGCCAACAGCGCCGAGGCCAGCGTGTCGCCTGCAAACCCCTTGAGCCGCTTGCCGTTGAAGCGGAATTCCACGGGTTTCGTGCGGTCGATCCGCCGACCGCCAAATGCCAGACGTGTGCTCATGCGAATTCTCTCCAGCGCCAGCCCGGCCGCTTGGCCGTGATCTTGTCGCGTATCTCCTGCGGCGGCTCGGTGGTCTGGGCCGAATAGCTGCCGAACACTTCAAGCGTCTGCGTGCAGCGCGCCACGTGGAACCACTTGCCGCAGCCATTCACATGCCGCCAGCGTTCGAAATGCACCCCGCGCGGGTTCTCCTTGGCAAAGAGATAGTCGTGGAACTCTTCCTCCGACGATCCCGGCCCGAACCGCTTGATATGCGCCTCGCCGCCGCCGTGAAACTCGGTCTCTTCGCCTTTGACCCCGCAACAGGGGCATTCAAGGATCAGCATGTCATGGCTCCTTGATGATGTTCACATGCACCCGATTGGTCCGGATTGCGCCCGAACCGGGGTGGGTGCGATGAAATCGCGCCCGCCCATGGGGCGGGTCGGGCGCGATCCGGGGCTGCGCCCCGGCTCCTCTCGCAACCGCGGCGCATCAATGCGCCACCCCCGCCGCCACGCTTTCATCCACGAACCGGCCCTCGCGGAAGCGGTTCAGCCCGAACGCCTCGCAAAGCGGCGAATGCCCCTTGGCCACCAGTTCGGCAAAGCCCCAGCCCGAGCCCGGGGTCGCCTTGAACCCGCCGGTGCCCCAGCCGCAGTTGAAAAACACGTTCTCGACCGGCGTCTTGGAAAGGATCGGCGAGCGATCCCCGGTCATGTCGACGATCCCGCCCCATTGGCGCAGCATCTTGAGCCGCGAGATCATCGGGAAGGTTTCGACCAGCGCGCGCACGGTTTCCTCGATGTGATGGAAACTGCCGCGCTGGGTATAGTTGTTATACCCGTCCGCGCCGCCCCCGATCACCATCTCGCCCTTGTCGGACTGGCTCATGTAGCCATGCACCGTGTTGGCCATCACCACGATATCCATGCAGGGCTTGATGGGTTCCGACACCAGCGCCTGAAGCGCCACGCTCTCGATCGGCAACCGGAATCCCGCCTTCTCGGCCAGCACCCCGGAATGCCCCGCCACCACCACGCCCAGCTTGTCACAGTCGATCGCGCCCTTGGTGGTGTCCACCCCCACCACCTTGCCGCCGTCCTTGCGGATGCCGGTGACCTCGCATTGCTGGATGATGTCCATGCCCATGTCGCTGCACGCCCGCGCATAGCCCCAGGCCACCGCGTCATGCCGCCCGGTGCCGGCGCGCGCCTGCCACAGCCCGCCCAGCACCGGATAGCGTGGTCCCTCGAGCGAGATGATCGGCACCAGTTCCTTGACCCGCTCGGGCGAGACGAACGCGGTCTCCACGCCCTGGAGCGCGTTGGCATGCGCGGTGCGCTTGTAGCCGCGCACCTCGTGCTCGGTTTGCGCCAGCATCAGCACCCCGCGCGGCGAATACATCACGTTGTAATTGAGATCCTGGCTCATCGTCTCATAGAGCGAGCGCGACTTCTCATAGATCGCCGCCGACGGGTCCTGCAGGTAATTCGAGCGGATGATCGTGGTGTTGCGCCCGGTATTGCCACCGCCCAGCCAGCCCTTTTCGAGGATGGTGACGTTGGTGATGCCGAAATTCTTTCCCAGATAGAACGCCGTGGCCAGCCCGTGCCCGCCGGCCCCCACGATGATCACGTCGTATTTCTGCTTCGGCTCGGGCGAGCGCCACGCCCGCGCCCACCCCTCGTGATAGCGCGCGGCTTCCCGCGCAACGGCAAAGGCTGAATAACGTCTCATGCGCCCCGATTCCCCCGATTCCCGCCGAATCCCAATGCGATGACCCCGCGCCATCCTAGTGCAACTTTGCAGGTTTGCCCCCACGTTTGCATCCGTCACAATGACATCCGAATGCGACATCGCGTATCCGTGCGGCCATTTGCCCTTTCGCCCGGGGACCTGCACGATTACATGCAGAGCACATGAAGCTTCAACCGGGGCCCGCAATGGTATTCTGGATCACCGCCGCCGCACTCGCACTCGCCATCGCGTTCATTTTTGCCGCGACGCTCCTGCGTGCCAAGCCCGAAGAGGATCACCCCGCCGCCTACGACCTGCGCATCTATCGCGATCAGCTGAGGGAGGTCGAGCGCGATCTCGCCCGCGGCCTGATCGACGAGGCCGACGCCGAACGCACCCGCACCGAGGTCGGCCGCCGCGTGCTGCAGGCGGATGCGCGGCTGCGCGAGGCCGGCAAGGGCAGCGCCCAACCGCGCAGCGCCACGCTGGCGCTGGCGGGCGTCGTGCTTGTGGCCACCGTCGGTGGCTCGCTGGCGCTCTACCCGGTGCTGGGCAAACCCGGCGCGCGCGACCTGCCGCTGTCGCAGCGCATCGCCCTCTCGAACGAGATGCGCGCCACACGACCGAGCCAGGCCGAACGCCTCGCCGAACTCCCCGCGGCCCCGCTCAACACCCCCGGCGAGGAACGCTTTGCCGATCTGGTGGTGAAACTGCGCGAAACCGTGGCCGCGCGCCCCGATGACCTTCAGGGCCAGATGCTGCTGGCCCGCAACGAGGCCGCGCTTGGCAATTACGCCGCCGCCGCCCGCGCACAGGCCGCCGTGGTGCGCCTGCGCGGCACCGGGGCCAGCGCCGACGATCACGTGCTGCTCGCCGATCTGATGATCACCGCCGCCCAGGGCTATGTCTCGCCCGAGGCCGAGGCCGAGCTGCGCCGCGCCCTCGAAAAGGACCCCGCCAACCCGATCGCGCGCTACTACACCGGCCAGATGTTCCTGCAGAACGACCGCCCCGACCGGGCCTTCCGCCTCTGGGACGGTCTCTTGCGCCAGGGTCCCGAGAACGCGCCATGGATCGCCCCGATCCGCCGCCAGATCGACGACATCGCCTGGCGGGCCGGGGTGCGCAACTATTCCCAGCCCGACCCCGCCAGCCTCCGCGGCCCCGACCCCGAAGCCATCGCCAACGCCGCCCAACTCTCCGAGGCCGAACGCCGGGAGATGATCGAAGACATGGTCGAAAGCCTCAATCAGAAACTCGCGACCGAAGGCGGCACGCCCGAGGAGTGGTCCCGACTGATCGGCGCCCTGGGCGTGTTGGGCAACACCGACCACGCCCGCGCCATCTGGAACGAGGCGCAGATGATCTTCGCCGATCAGCCCCAGATGCTCGCCACCGTGCGCGAAGGCGCCGTGCGCGCGGGTCTGCTGAAAACCGCGCCCGCAACCCCCGAATTGCCCCTGCCCGGCGAAGGTGGCGCGGGACTTGCTGGCCCGACCGCCGAGGATATGGAGAACGCCGCGCAAATGCCGCAAGAGGACCGCGAGGCGATGATCCGCACCATGGTCGAAACCCTCGCGGAGCGGCTCGACGACCAAGGCGGCAGCGCGCAGGAATGGGCGCGGCTCATCACCTCGCAGGCCATTCTCGGCGACCGCGACGCGGCGCAATCGGCCTTCGACGCGGCCCTGGCCGCGCATGGCGACAACCGCACCGCGCGTGCCACGATCGAAACCGCCGCGCGCTCGGCCGGGCTCATCGAATGATCGTCGAGGCGACCGAGGATTTCGCCGCCGCGCTGCCGCCCCGGCACGCGCTCGCCGGGCTCGACCTCGGCGAGCGCACCATCGGCGTGGCGGTCTCGGACGGGATGCGCTCGGTCGCGACCCCGTTGGAGACCATACGGCGCAAGAAATTCACCGCCGACGCCGAAGCGCTTCTCGCCATCCTCACCGCCCGCGACATCGCCGGCATCGTGCTCGGCCTGCCGCGCAACATGGACGGCACTGAGGGTCCGCGTTGCCAGTCGACCCGCGCCTTTGCCCGCAATCTCGCGCGGCGCACCAAGTTGCCGATCACCTTCTGGGATGAACGGCTCTCGACCGTGGCCGCCGAAAAGGCGCTCTTGGAGGCGGATACAACACGAAAGCGTCGCGCCGAGGTCATCGACCACGTCGCCGCCTCCTATATCCTGCAGGGACTGCTGGACCGGATCAGGCATATCGGGTGAGACATGAAAAGCGATGACATCTGGCAACGCGACGAGGTCGAAAGCCCCTGCATCAAGATCTGCATCGTCCACCCCGAGGCGCGGATCTGCACCGGCTGTCACCGCACCCTCGACGAGATCGCAACCTGGTCGCGGATGAGCGCGCAAGAGCGCCGCGCGGTGATCGACGAATTGCCCGACCGCGCCGGCCTCCTGCGCAAACGCCGCGGCGGGCGCGCCGCGCGGCTGAAACGCTAGCGCGCCGTTTTTCGTCACGAAAAACGGTCAAGAATCCTGCGAGGATTCTTGGTGCGCCACCTTGATCGGCGCAGAAATTTTTCCGCGACGGAAAAATGACCGGATCTCGCGACGAAATCCGCCCGCCCGAACGTTGCGTTAACCCTCGCATCGGTTCCCGAGACCTGAATCCACCCGGCAGCCGGATGTCACCCCCCCGATTTGCGCCCCGAACCGGCGTTAACCATTCCATTCGCGCATGGATGTTCGCGCAATCCTCGCCCTTTCCGGCGCCGGCTCGACCGGCCCGGGCCGATCTCGGCCGCAATTTTCCCATCATGCACCCAACCTGCCCTGCGCGAAAGAAATGTTCACCGCAATTGGTCCTTGCGACACATTATTCACGATTTGGCGGTTGACGCTGCTTGACCCCAGACATAATCTGCCGCTCACACGTGAAAGGGACTCCACGATGCATTGCCTCGTAATTCTTGTAGGAACACCGCGCATGGGCCGCTGACGGAACCCCTGTTCCCGACCCATGCGCCCCCGCCGTTCGGGGGTTTTTTTATGCGTGAAAACATGACGTTAAACGGAGATGGAAGATGACACGTCAAATGACCGGAGCGAGAATGGTGGTTCAGGCCCTGCGCGATCAGGGCGTGGACGTCGTATTCGGCTATCCCGGGGGCGCGGTGCTTCCGATTTATGACGAGATCTTCCAGCAGAACGATATCCGCCACGTGCTCGTGCGCCACGAACAAGGCGCCGTCCACGCCGCCGAAGGCTATGCCCGCAGCACCGGAAAACCCGGCGTCGTCCTCGTAACCTCCGGCCCCGGCGCAACAAATGCCGTCACCGGCATCACCGATGCGCTGATGGATTCGATCCCGCTCGTGGTGCTTTCGGGGCAGGTTCCGACCTTCATGATCGGCAACGACGCCTTTCAGGAGGCCGACACCGTCGGCATCACCCGCGCCTGCACCAAGCATAACTGGCTGGTCAAGGATACCGCGAACCTCTCGGGCACGATCCACGAGGCGTTTCACGTCGCAACCACGGGCCGCCCCGGTCCGGTGCTGGTCGACATCCCCAAGGATGTGCAATTCGCCTCATCGACCTACACCCCGCCGCAGAAGGCCAAGACCAGCCATTACCAACCCCCCGTAAAGGGGGATCTGGACGCGATCACGGAATTGGTCGAAGCCATCGAAAAGGCCAAGAAACCGATCATCTACACCGGCGGCGGCGTGATCAATTCCGGCACCGCGGCCAGCCAGCTTCTGCGCGAACTGGTGGACAGCACCGATTTCCCGGTCACCTCGACACTGATGGGGCTGGGCGCCTATCCGGGCACTGGCAAGAACTGGCTCGGCATGCTGGGCATGCACGGTCTCTACGAGGCCAACATGGCCATGCATGACTGTGACCTGATGATCAATATCGGCGCGCGTTTCGACGACCGCATCACCGGGCTGGTCTCGGCCTTCAGCCCGAACTCGAAAAAGGCGCATATCGACATCGACCCCTCGTCGGTCAACAAGGTGATCCGCGTCGATATCCCGATCATCGGCGATGTGGGCCATGTGCTTGAGGATATTCTGAAAATCTGGAAATCGCGCGGCCGCAAGACCGACAAGGAAGGGCTGAAAGGCTGGTGGGCCCGGATCGAGGAGTGGAAAAAGATCGACTGCCTGTCGTTCAAACAGACCGGCCCGGTGATCAAGCCGCAATATGCGCTCCATCGCCTCGAAGAGCTGACCCGCAATCATGACCGCTATATCTGCACCGAAGTGGGCCAGCACCAGATGTGGGCCGCCCAGTATCTGACCTTCAACGACCCCAACCGCTGGATGACCTCCGGCGGACTTGGCACGATGGGTTATGGCCTGCCCGCCTCGGTCGGCGTGCAGATGGCCCATCCCGAGGCGCTGGTGATCAATGTCGCGGGCGAGGCATCCTGGCTCATGAACATGCAGGAGATGGGCACGGCGGTGCAATTCCGCCTGCCGGTCAAGCAGTTCATCATGAACAACGAACGCCTCGGCATGGTGCGCCAGTGGCAGGAACTGCTGCATGGCGAGCGCTATTCGCAAAGCTGGTCCGAGGCCCTGCCCGATTTCGTGAAACTGGCCGAAGCCTTTGGCTGCAAAGGAATAAAGGTGGACAACCCCGACGATCTCGATGAAGCGATCAGGGAAATGCTCGCCTATGACGGGCCGGTGATCCTCGACTGTCTGGTCGAAAAGCACGAGAACTGCTTTCCGATGATCCCCTCAGGCGAAGCCCACAACAAGATGCTGCTGGGTGAGGCAAAAACCAAGGATGCGATCGGCTCGTCCGGCGCCGTTCTGGTGTAAGAGACCGCAGGGATAGAAGGAACCAAGCCAATGTCCGCACTCAAGATCAAGAAGGGCTCGACCAAGCATTCGGCCTATAACCTGCGTCCCGATTTCAGCGACGTGACCGAAACCCACACGCTTGCCGTCGTCGTGGACAATGAGGCCGGCGTTCTGGCGCGCGTGATCGGGCTCTTTTCGGGCCGGGGCTACAATATCGACAGCTTGACCGTGGCCGAGACCGACCACGAGGGTCATCGCTCGCGCATCACCATCGTGACCACCGGCACGCCGCAGGTGATCGAGCAGATCAAGGCCCAGTTGGGGCGGATCGTGCCGGTGCACGAGGTTCACGACCTGACCGTCGAAGGCCCCTCGGTCGAGAGGGAACTGGCCTTGCTCAAGGTCTCGGGCACCGGGGAAAAGCGCGTCGAAGCCCTCCGGCTCGCGGATATCTTCCGCGCCAATGTGATGGACAGCACGCTTGAAAGCTTCATTTTCGAGATCACCGGCACGCCCGACAAGATCGACGCATTCGCCCAGCTCATGGGCCCGCTCGGGTTGATCGAAGTCGCCCGCACCGGCGTCGCTGCCCTGTCACGCGGTCAGTGAACCGGCACCCCCGATCGCGTCCTGATTGTCCCTCGTGATCAGGATGCCAGGCGCCGTCTCGCATTGCGCATCGGAAAGGGCACAACATTCCCGGACGGAATGGTTCCGCAAGACTCCGCCACCCCACCCCCAAACACCCCCAACCGATCCGCCAACATCGGAAACTGTTGCTCCGCAACCACTCTGGGATTGACAGCTATGCGCATTTGCTGGCCATCGACGATATCGAAATGGACAAGATCGCCGGGATCGAATGTTTCCTCACCGAGTACATTCGCATCGGTTCGCGTATAAAACGCCAGGTCACCGTGATCCTCGCACCAGATGACCGCTCTCTTGTGTTTGATATCACTCCAGATCACGACGCCGTACATCCAATTCCCTCAATGAACCAATGTTCCTAGTGTTAACAACGTTAGGAAAGTACTCGGCTTTTGACATTCCCAAAACAGTGTCACCACAACATGAATTGTGACAATTCAATCCCGAAGTGACGCTATTTAGCGCCACCCAAGACGCAAAAAAGCGTCACTTTTCATCCCAAATCTTGGTATGCATTTCTGAAGATCGCGAATCCGTTCGGATTGGAAACATGCAAGCCGGGGGCAAGTAGGTGAACCTGCGTCAATCAAGTGATGAGCACGATAAGGAACCGTCCGAACTGAGGCGCATTTTCGGTGCGAACCTGCGGCTGTTGTCGCAGAACTATGCGTCCATTGCAGGCTTGTGCCGCGAGTTGGGAATCAACCGCACCCAGTTCAACCGCTACCTTTCAAGCGAGAGCTTTCCACGACCTGATGTCTTGCACCGAATCTGCGTGTTCTTTGGCGTGGATTCACGCATTCTCCTTGAACCCGTCAGTCAGATTGCGTCGCGCAATCATGACTTGCTCAACCATTCCGCAGTCTCCGGTTTTCTAGGGCGAGGATCGGTCGATCTTTCCGAGACGGATTTCCCGAACGGTCTCTATCGTTTCAGCCGTCCTAGTTTCACCGACGAAACGCTGTTCGTGATCGGCCTCGTCAATGTCTTCCGGGAAGATGGATTCACATTCATTCGAGGGTTTGAGCCCAAAGAAGCGATGGTCCAACAAGGTTTGTCGGACTCCCGTCAGAACCGGGAGTTCCGTGGCATCGCCATAAGACAGGAGCAGGGCGTGGCCGCGCTCATTGCGCGGCACGGGGCCATGACCTGCACCTTTAATTTCCTGTCGCCGGTTTCTTCCTACGAGAACAATTTCTGGGAGGGCTACGCAACCAGAACGGTCCGGGAAAGCCTTACGGGGCGGCGCGCGGCCCGTATGGTTTATGAACACCTAGGCGGCAGGACTGACATCATCCTTTCAACCGCCCGCAAGGCAGGATTCTCAAAGCGCGACGATCTCAACCCGTTTCACGCAAAGCTCCTGCAGCTGGACACGCCATTCCGCTAGCGGGAACTAGGCATCCCGGATCAGTATCTGGTCGTATAGGTGCCAACTGGCGTGCCCAAGCAATGGCAAGGTCAGAAACAACCCCAGGAATGCCGGAAGCATGGCAATGAAGGTAACCACCGCAATGAAAGCGGCCCAGATCAACATCGGAGCCGGATTGGCAAGGACGGTTTGAAAACTGGTAATCATCGCGGTCACGAAATCCACCTCCCGATCCAGCAAGAGCGGCATGGAGACCACTGTTATCATGTAGATCAGCAGCGCGAAAACAGCGCCGACAACCGTTCCGACCCCAAGCATCATCATCCCGTTCGGCGTCAAATACACCTCAAAGGAAGAGGATACATTTGTCATCGTTGAAAGACCAAGAAACAGGGCAAAGATCATGTGGGCCAGGAAGAACCAGAACAGAAAGATCATGATGATGATCGCGCAAATGGACGGCAATTGCCTGCGACTTTGTTGAAAGACGACGCCAAAGATCTTTCTGGATTCAAGCGGGCGCTCCTGTTCCAGGCGTCGCGACACTTCGTAAAGACCGACGGCGGCGAAAGGCCCAACCAAAGGGAACCCGACCGCTGCAAAAACAAGCCAATAGGTTTGGCCGGTGGCCCATGTCACCGCGGCGAGCAGCAGGCCAATGACCACATAAGCACTTGCAAACAGAAAGCCGTAACCCGGTGCACGTTTCATGTCCGCCCAACCACGCCTGAGCGCTTCGCTCAACATGGACATTTCGACGGGGCGCATCTCCGGAACACCCAGTTCCGCTGCTTTTTTCATCGACCCTCCCTTTCACTCAATCCGGCCATGGTCCTTGATCGCCTGATCTGGCCCAAAAATCATGCAGATGCCAAGATCGGTGGCTTCCTGCGGACATTGTTCGTCGCAGCATGCCATGCCTGCCCAAGCTGCAACAAAGCCGCGTCGGCGCCACGTCGCCCGAACATCTGTAGCCCCAGCGGCAGCCCTTGAGCATTGAACCCGGCGGGCATATTGAGACAAGGCAATCCGATAAGACTGACGGGAACCACCACCTCCATCCACCGGTGATAGGTGTCCATCTCGGATTCGCCAATACTTTCAGGATAACGCCACTCAATCGGAAAGGGCCAGGCCTGCGTCGACGGCAGGATCAAGGCGTCGTAGCGATCGAACAGCGCGGCCGCTGCCTTGAACCAATTTGTTCTGATCAGGCTGGCCCTGTGAACATCCATTGCCGAAAACCTCAAACCCCGTTCGATTTCCCAAATGGCTTCGGGTTTCAACCTGTGTCGGGTCTCTTCGTTTTCGAGAAGCGCGGCCGTTGCGGCGGCAACCGACCAGGACCTCAAGGTCGTCCAGCTCTCCCAGATCGCTTCCGCCTCAAACGGTGGCGACACCTCCTCGAGTATACAACCGATATCGTTGAAAGAGCCGAGTGCATCGACGCTTGACTCGAGAATGCCCGGCTCAAACGCGTATGCCCCGCCCCAATCGCGCAACCATCCGATCCTGCGGCCTTTCACATCGGCCTCGATGCCAGGCAAAGCAGGCTCGTCCGGACACCCATGCGGCTGGCGTGCATCCGGGCCGGATTGGACATCCAGAAGCGCCGCGATATCCTTTGGGCTGCGCGCCATCGGCCCGTTGGTCGCCAACTGGTGCAGGAAACTGTCGCCAATCGGTTCGGACGGCACCCGCCCCCAACTGGGGCGGAACCCAAAGACATTGTTCCACGCCGCCGGATTTCGAAGACTGCCCATCATGTCGGAACCATCCGCCACGGGCAGCATTCGGCAGGCCAACGCCGCCGCAGCACCACCCGAGGACCCACCTGCCGAACGTGTCAGATCAAAGGGGTTGCATGTCGCACCGAACACCGGATTGAACGTGTTGGATCCAAGCCCGAATTCCGGCGTATTGGTCTTGCCGATGATGATCGCCCCAGCGGCGCGCATCCGGGCAACCACGATATCGTCTTTCGGCGCGACCTGATCGGCGAAGACCGGCGACCCCATGGTCGTGCGCAAACCCTTGGCATTGGCAAGATCCTTCACCGCAAGGGGAAACCCGTGCATCCAGCCCTTGCGCTCGCTCTGATCCGCCTGTCGCGCCTCGGCAATGAGTTCATCCGGATCCCTGAGTGACACGATCGCATTGACCTGTGGATTGACCTGTTCGATACGGTCGAGCGTCGCTCGCATCAATTCTTCGGCACTCAAATTCCCGGCCTTGATATCGGCGGCCAGCCCCAAGGCTTCCTGGTCCAGAATATCGCTCACGTTCATGCTCCCCTTGCGTCTTTGAAGGGCAGGTTAGACTGTCACACGGTCATTGCAACTCTGCACCTTGAAACCGCCGGGCGGTCGGTGCGATCACTCTTCGCCTCGGGCCTCGGCCCGGCTCTTGCCGCTCACGTTCTGGGCCAGTGTGGCCGCCATCAACCCGTCCAGATCACCATCGAGCACGCCCTTGGTGTCCGAAGTCTCGTAATTGGTCCTGAGATCCTTGACCATCTGGTAGGGCTGAAGCACGTAAGAGCGTATCTGGTTGCCCCAGCCTGCCTCGCCCTTGGCTTCGTGCGCCTCGTTGATGGCTTGGGTTCGCCGCTCGAGTTCCATCTGATAGAGCCGCGATTTCAGTGCCTTCATGGCGATATCGCGGTTCTGGTGTTGAGATTTCTCGGAACTGGTGACCACGATGCCGGTGGGCAGGTGCGTGATCCTGACGGCCGAATCCGTCGTGTTGACATGCTGTCCCCCGGCTCCTGAGCTGCGATAGGTGTCGATCCGCAGATCGGCCGGGTTGACCTCGATCTCGATATTGTCGTCCACGACCGGGTAAACCCAGACCGACGAAAACGACGTGTGCCGCTTGGCCGCGCTGTCATAGGGCGAGATGCGCACCAGCCTGTGAACCCCGCTTTCCGACTTGAGCCAGCCATAGGCATTATGGCCCGATATCTTGTAAGTGGCCGATTTTATCCCGGCCTCATCGCCCGGGCTTTCCGCCTGAAGCTCGACCTTGTAGCCCCTTTTCTCGGCCCAGCGAACATACATCCGCGCCAACATCGATGCCCAGTCGCAACTTTCGGTCCCGCCAGCTCCGGCATGGATCTCCAGGTAAGTGTCATTGGCATCCGCCTCACCGTCCAATAGCGCCTCGAGTTCCTTTTCCGCAGCCTTTGTCGCCAAAGACTGAAGCGCAGTCTCGGCGTCTTTCACGACGTCTTCGTCGCCTTCCATCTCTCCAAGTTCGATCAATTCGACATTGTCGCTCAAGTCGCGGGCGATCGCTTCGCAGGTTTCGATCTGATCTACCAAAGCCTGCCGATCACGCATCAGTTTCTGCGCCTTGTCCGGGTCATCCCAGAGGTTGGGATCTTCCACCCGAGCATTGAATTCCTCGAGCCTGTGCCGGGCGGTTTCCCAACCCACCCGCTGCCGAAGCAGGTCAAGCGATTTCTCGATTTCATCAATGGTGGTCTGCGTATCAGCGCGCATCGAATTTTCCTGACTGTCATGCTCAGTGACGGGTGATAGACGAGCCCGGATCGCCCGGCAAGCTCAGTAGAGGCCACCCGAGCTCAGGGTGCCAAAGTTCGCCTTGGGACCCACCACGGCCTTCTTGCCGCTCGATGTCGTCACCTCCCGCCCGGCACTCGCACCCTGCGCCTCTTCGAACAATGGCAGGTTTTCACCCATCGCAAAACCGCCGTCATACATCACGCCGAACAGCGGCTCTTCGCCTTCGCGGAAACATTCGGCGACCACGTGATCCCCGTTCGCATCCGGTCCAAGCGGCGCACCGGTGAAACGGTCGATGTTGATGAATGTGCATTCCTTGGGAACACGAAACTGTCCGCCGCCGTATTTCTTGATCGCCTGGCTCATGAAATTCTGAAAGACCGGCCCGCACATCCCCCCGCCCGAAGCCCCGCGGCCAAGACCGCGCGGATTGTCATATCCGATATAGCACCCGGCCACGATATTCGAGGTGAAGCCGATGAACCAGACATCCTTGGCTTCATTGGTTGTGCCGGTCTTGCCCGCCACGGGCACCGGCAGGTTGACCGTTCTCGCTGCTGTGCCGCGATCGACCACGCCTCGCATCATCGACGTCAGTTGATAGGCGGTCACCTCGTTCATGACCCGTTCGCGGTATGACACGATATCCGGACTCTCGCTTCTCGGAATGGCCGGACTGTTGCAATCGCGGCATTCTCGCGAATCGTGACGATAGACTGTCTTGCCGTATCGGTCCTGCACCCGGTCGACCAGCGTCGGCTCGACCCGTTGCCCACCATTGGCAAACATCGCATAGGCCGCCACCATCTTGAACAAGGTGCTTTCCTCGGACCCAAGCGCGTTGGCCAGAAACGGACTCATGCGGTCATAAACGCCGAACCGTTCGGCATAATCCGCCACCACGTCCATCCCGACCTCCTGGGCAAGGCGGACTGTCATGAGGTTGCGGGATCGCTCGATCCCGGTGCGCAACGGCGTCGGCCCGTAGAACTGGTTCGATGCATTTCGAGGGCGCCATACGCCCTGGGGTGTGTCGATCTCGATCGGCGCATCGACGAGGATCGTCGCCGGTGTATACCCACTGTCCAGCGCCGACGCATAGACAAAGGGCTTGAAGGACGAGCCCGGCTGCCGCCGCGCCTGCGTCGCCCGGTTGAAAACGGAATGCTGATAGGAAAACCCGCCCTGCATCGCCAGGACACGACCGGTATTGACGTCCATGGCCATGAAACCGCCCTGCACTTCGGGCACCTGTCGCAAAGTCCAGCGGATGAAGCTGCCGTCATCGTCGCTGGTCATGCGCCGCACATGCACGACATCGCCGACCTCAAGAAGGTCCGCGGCGACCCGCGCCTTGCGCCCGAGCTTTCCATCGTCAAGCCGCTTGCGGGCCCATTGAACGTCGTTGGCCGGAATCCAGTGCCCGTCATCATCGCCTTCGACGCCTTCGACGCCTTCGATACCGATCCGCGCGTCATTGGCCCCCAATTCAAGAACCACAGCCGGATACCACGGGTTCTCAAGCTCTATGTCGCGGGCAATATCGACCTGTGCCAGGGCGTCGCGCCATTGCGCCTCGCTTCCCAGCGTTTCCGGGGCAAGTACCTCCCCCGTGCCACGCCAAATCCCCAGCCCCCGGTCGTATTCCTCAAGCTTGAGCTGCAACGAATGGGCCGCAA
The DNA here is from genome assembly GCA_011389685.1 of Paracoccaceae bacterium. Classification (GTDB taxonomy): domain Bacteria; phylum Pseudomonadota; class Alphaproteobacteria; order Rhodobacterales; family Rhodobacteraceae; genus Aquicoccus. The sequence continues at coordinate 42,132 of JAABTV010000005.1, read as the reverse complement.
TCCTCTGCATGTCGGGGTCAACGGTCGCACGAACGCTCAAGCCACCGGAGAAGAATTCTTCCTCACCGAAATCCTGTGACAATTGCCTGCGAATCTCGTCAGTGAAATAGTCGCGCGAGGGCAAGTCCGTGCGATAGCTTTCGAAATCTCCGTTCTGGACCGAACGCAGAGGCCGCTGGAGCTCCTCGTTGTAGACAGATTGGGCCAGGTAACCGTTCTCCATCATTTCCCTGAGAACAAAGTTCCTCCGCTCCAGTAACCGATCCTTTCGGCGCACCGGGTGATAATCGCTCGGAGCTTTGGGCAATGAGGCCAGGAACGCCGCCTCATGTGGTGCCAATTCCTCAAGCGACTTGTTGAAATAGGTCTGCGCCGCCGCTGCGACCCCATAGGAATTCTGACCCAGAAAAATCTCGTTGAGATAAAGTTCGAGAATCCGGTCCTTGCTCAGCGTATCCTCAAGCCGCGTGGCAAGGATGATTTCCTTGATCTTGCGTTCGGCGCGCCGGTCCCCGGATAACAGGAAGTTCTTCATCACCTGCTGTGTGATGGTCGAGGCGCCCCGAATGTTGCTCCCGCGCGAGCGCACAGCATCGTAGGCGGCGCTGAGAATGCCGCGAAGGTCATAGCCCTGATGCTCATAGAAGTTCTTGTCCTCGGCGCTGATGAACGCTTGCTTGACCAGATCGGGAATGTCCTCGGCGGGCACGAAAAGCCGCCGTTCCTGCGCGAATTCGTCGATGATCCGGCCCTCGCCGGAATAGATGCGACTGATCGTTGGAGGTGTGTATTGCGCAAGACTGGCATGGCTGGGCAAATCCTGTCCGTAGATCCAGAACACGGCCCCCACCGATAGGGCAACCGCCATCAGCCCCATCGTGATGAGACTGAAAATTCCGCCCAAAGTGGACATGACAAACCTTAGCACTCGCGCCCCCTGCTTCTTGTTTTGCCTATATAGTTTGCAGGGTCCGGGCGGTCAAAACACATTGCCGCGCCAGGTCGGCCAGAACCCGCCGGTTTCGCCCTGATTCCGGTCAAACGCATCATTGCCGCACCAGTTGACGCAGGGACGCATCGGTAATGATCCAGGCCTGAATGCCATCGCGCAACGCCGCGGCCATTGTCCTGCGCCAATCCGAATCGATGATGTTGCGCCGATCACGGTCGCTTGACAGGAAACCGAGTTCCAGAAGAACCGAAGGGATATCCGCAGCCTTGAGCACAGAGAAAGCGGCAGAACGGTAGGGGCGGCGGTTGAGCGGCGCCTTGGCCGCGCGCAGCGACTCGATTAATGCCTCGGCAAGACGCGCGGTCCGGGGCTGGGTTTCGACGCGCGCCAGGTCCATCAGGATATCGGCCACGGTGTCATCCGCCCCGGTCAGGTCGATCCCGGCCAGAATGTCCGCGCGGTTGTGGCGTTCGGCCAGAAGCTCGCTTGCCTTGTCGCTGGCCTGATCGGACAGGGTATGAATCGTTGCTCCCGTGGCATGGCCCTCCGACAAGGCATCTGCATGCAGCGACAGAAACAAATGCGCTCCGGCCTGATGGGCGATGGCAACCCGACGTTCCAGCGACACGAACACATCCGAATCGCGCGTCAGCACAACCTCGATTCCGTCAACCCGCAACAAGGCCTCGCGCAGCTCGCGGGCGAAGGCCAGCATGAGATCCTTTTCGGAATGTCCGTCGCGCTCGGCCCCGGGATCGATCCCGCCATGACCGGGGTCAAGCACCACAACGAGACGTCGCTTGTTGCCGGACGGTGGCGGCGCGGGCGCAGCGATGCCCCATTCCGGGCCATCGGGTCTCACCGAAAGTCGGGCGAACTGGTCGCGGTCCACCGGCGCAAGGTGCAACCGCAACCGCGCGGTGCTGTTGGTCTGGTCGATGCGCATATCGCTTTGCCGCACCTTCAACGGCTGCGCCAGATCGAGCACCATCCGCGACCATCCGGGGCGGAATCCGCCAAATCGCACGTCATCAATCCGCCCGGACCGGTTGAAAGCCGCCACGCCAAGCCCGGTCCAGTCCACTTCGCGAAAGTCGAGGACCAGACGGTTCGGCCCTTCCAGTGTGAAAAATCGATAGGGCACGCCCTGGCTCAGGCGCAGGTCGAGGACGGTTTCGCCGTCTTGATCGAACAGGGCGCTTTGATCGGGATCGACCCGCGCCAGACCGCTCAGATCCTGTGCCATGGCCGGGATGACCGTCCAGACCAACGCCAGAACGGCGAAGAATCGATGAAAACTGCTCATTGCCCCATCACCCGGGTGTTTTGACGCAACCCTAGCGCAAACCGGACCGAATGGAAATCACTCACGCGACTGCATGAATCGCTTGAGTCGCGCGAGTCCTTCGCGGATGTCCGCGGTCGAGCGGGCATAGGAAAACCGGATCGTGCCATGGCCGCGATGCGGATCGAAATCGAGGCCAGGAGTCACCGCAACCCCTGCCTTTTCAAGGATCTCAGCCGCAAAGGCGCGGCTGTCATCGGTCAGGTGCGAGACATCGGCATAGACATAGAACGCCCCGTCCGGCGGCGCGATTCGGTCGAACCCAGCCGCGGGCAATCCTTCGAGCATCAAGGCCCGATTGGCCTTGTAAACGTCGAGATTTCCTTGCAATTCCTCGTCACACTCCATCGCTGCGAGGGCCGCCACCTGCCCGGCATGCGACGCACAGATGAACAGGTTCTGGGCCAGCCGTTCGATCAGGCGGACATGCGCCTCGGGGACGACCATCCAGCCCACCCGCCAGCCCGTCATCGAGAAATACTTGGAGAAGGAATTGATCACATAGGCGTCGTCGGTCACCTCGAGCGCCGTCACCGCCTTGGCCTCGTATTCGATGCCGTGATAAATTTCGTCGCTGATGAAAGCGATGTCGCGCGCCGCACAGGTCTCGAACAGTGCCGACAGCGCCGACTTGTCGAGCATCGTGCCGCTTGGGTTCGCGGGCGATGCAACCATAAGCCCCTGTAAACCCAGGTTTTCCAGATCTTCCGGCACCGGCTGGAGGCGGTTTTCGTCACGCGTGGCGATGCCCACTGACTCGACATTGAGCGCGCGCAGGATCTGCCGGTAGGAAGGATAGCCCGGCTCACCGATCCCGACACGCTCGCCCGCGTCGAACAGCGCCGTGAAGGCCAGCACGAACGCCCCGGACGACCCCGCGGTGACGATCACCCGGCCCGGGTCGAGATCGACGTCATACCACTCGCCATAAAGCCGCGCGATCCGTTGACGAAGCGCGGGCAGGCCGAGGGCCACGGAATATCCCAGCGGCTCGTCCTTCATCGCCCGGGCGAGGGCCGCGCGCGCGCCTTGCGGGGCGGGCGTTCCGGGCTGACCGACTTCCATGTGGATGATGCTCCGCCCAGCCTCTTCGGCACGTCGCGCGGTCTCCATCACGTCCATCACGATAAAGGGATCGACCTGTCCGCGCCTTGAGTTTCGCATGGATTTCTTCCTAACTGTGCGCAATCGGTTTTCACAGGGAGGGACCCGCGCGTCAATGCACCGTTTTCTCGCAACCTGTCTCGCGGGTGTGCTCTTGCTCGCTTCCACGCTGCCCGCATCGGCGGCCACGTTGCTGCGTGACCCGGATATCGAAAACGCCCTGAACCAACTTGCCAAACCGGTTCTGGCCGCGGCGGGCCTGTCGCCGGCAAGGGTCAGGATCCTTGTGGTTCAGGACCGCAAAATGAACGCCTTTGTAATTGATAACAATCATGTTTTTATTCATTCCGGCATGATCATGCGGCTCGAGAACGCGGCCGAATTGCAGGCCGTGATCGCCCATGAGGCCGCCCACCTTGCGCATGGCCATATCGCGCGGCGCACCCTGAACGCGCGCGTGGCGAAAAACGTCGCGGGCATCGGCATGGCCCTTGCCGCGGCCGCAGCGGCGAGCGGAAGCAGCGAGGCGGCAACCGCGCTTGGCGTGGGGATTTCAAGCTCGGCCAGCCGCGTATTCATGGGTCACACGCGGGCCGAGGAATCATCGGCCGATCAATCCGCCATCCGCTACATGGCCCGCGCCGGTGTCGATCCGAACGGCCTGGTTCGGGTGATCGAGATGTTTGCCGGGCAGGAATTGATCTCGGCCGCGCGGCAGGACCCCTATGCGCGCACCCACCCGATGAGCCGCGACCGGCTGCGCCATGCCAAGGCTCTGGCAGATACCTATTCAAAATCAAAGCCTTCCGAACCGAAGTTCGACTATTGGTTCTCTCGCGCCAAAGGGAAACTCACCGCCTTTCTCAGGTCTCCCAAATGGACGCGCGGGCGCGTCGGGGACAGCGCCGCGCCCGATATCGAGCTGATGCGCCTTGCCATTTCCCATCACCGCGACAGCAACACCGCGAAAGCCGTTGCCGCGATGCAGAAACTTCTCGCCTCGCATCCGCGCGATCCGTTCTATCACGAACTTTACGGGCAAATCCTTATGGAAAGCCGAAACACCCGTGCGGCACTCACCGCCTATCGCAATGCGGTCAATCACGCCCCGCGCGACGCGCTGATCCTGGGCAGCTATGGCCATGCGCTGCTTGCCGCGCGAGACAGGGCGAACGCGCTGAAAATCCTTGAGAAATCACGCGCGGCGGATGGAAATAACGCAAGAGTGATGAGGGATCTGGGCCAAGCCTATGCGAAAAGCGGGCAAATGGGCATGGCGTCGCTGATGACGTCGGAGCGATATGCGCTGCAAGGACGGATGGAAGACGCCGAAATTCACGCGAAACGCGCATCGGACCTTTTGCCGCGCGGGTCGCCAGGTTGGCAACGGGCCCAGGATATGCTCTTGGCGGCTGAGGCCTCAGGAAAGAAACGGAGATAGAAGACCATGAAACCCATCCTTCCCTTTGCGTTGGTCGCCGGTCTGATGCTGACCACGCCGGCCACGGCGTTCGATCTGACCGAGATGAGCGCCGATGAACGCAGCGCGTTCCGCGCGGAGATTCGCAGCTATCTCCTTGAAAACCCTGAAATCATCATGGAGGCGGTGGCTGTTCTCGAACAGCGGCAGGCCCAACAGCAGGCTGCGGATGATGAGTCTCTCGTCCGCAACAATGCCGAGGCGCTGTTCGAGGACCCCGACTCATGGGTGGGTGGCAACCCGGACGGGGATGTGACCATCGTCGAGTTCATGGATTATCGCTGCAGCTATTGCCGCCGCGCCCATGACGAGGTGGCGCAACTGCTTGAAACGGATGGCAACATCCGCATGATCATCAAGGAATTTCCGATACTTGGAGCGGATTCCTTAACCTCTTCGCGATTCGCGATCGCGACGCTTCAACTCGCGGGTGACGCGGCCTATCACGCGGTCAGCGATGCGCTCATGAAGCTCAAGCCCAGTCCCGAAGAACCTGTCTTGCGGCGGCTGGCGGAGTCGCTCGATCTCGATGCGGATGCGATCCTTGCGTGGATGGACAGCGACGCGGTGAGCGAGGTGATCGCGGCGAACCATGCCCTGGCCCAGCGCATGAGCATCAACGGGACCCCCACTTTTGTCGTGGAAGACCAGATGGTTAGGGGGTATGTGCCGCTTGCCGGGATGATCGAGATCGTGGACGAGATGCGCGACCGTTGATCGGCGATGAAACGGTTTTGCGTTGCTGCGCTGTTGTTTTGGACCGGGCCGGCCCTGGCCGAGACGGATTTCCGCGCCCTGACGGACGCGGAGCGGCAAGTTCTGCGCGCCGAGATTCGCGCGGTGATCCTGGGAAATCCAAGCCTTATCAATGAGTTGATTGGCGTTCCTCAGGCCACCTACCCAACACCCGCCTATGAAGAGGAGATTGCTGCCGATCACGCGTTGATCGCACGCCATGCGGACGCGCTTTTCGATGGCGACCTGCCGGGGTTCGGAGACCCGGATGCCAGCATGAAGATCGCGCTATTCATCGCTGACGAGTGTCCCGATTGCCAAAGAGCAAAAGAGGAATTGCTCGAGTTATCCAAAGGTTACAATGTGAAGGTGATGTTGATCGACCGGAACGCGCATGGCGATCTGGCCGATGCGCTGGGGGTGGGCGATCTGCCCTTCTACGTCATGCCACGGATGATGATCCAAGGGCATATGCCCGCCCCAGTTCTGACCCGTTATCTAGAAGACGGGACCGGGCAATGAGGCAGCGCGCGGTGGGGTTAACGGTGATTTTTCGGCCAAAATCCGGGGGGTGATTCCCGGCTGCCGCCCGGCTGCCATGCGTGCACCGCCGCAGCGCAGCAATTTCACGGGTCAAACCGGTTAACGCAACGCACGCATCACGCCTCGCCCGCGGCACAACGAAAGGGCAGCGCCCGACCCGGGTGGGGGTGGGTGCGGAGCGCCCGCCCATGGGGCGGGTCGGGCGCTGCCCGGGCTGCAAGCAGCCCGGGCGGGGGTGAATTCGATCATGTGCAAGACGCCACAACGCAGCGCACGCATCACGCCTCGCTCGCCGAGTCGATCTCGGCGGCGCGCTTTTCGACCAGGTCGACGATGTGGTCGATCATGCCTTCGTTGCCCTGCTTGTGATCCTGCTTGCCGGCAAGATAGACCATGCCCGACCCGGCGCCGCCGCCAGTGAAGCCGACATCGGTCATCAGCGCCTCACCGGGGCCGTTCACGACGCAGCCGATGATCGAAAGGCTCATCGGGGTGTGGATATGGGCGAGGCGTTTTTCCAGTTCCTCGACCGTCCTGATCACGTCGAAGCCCTGCCGCGCACAGGACGGGCAGGAGATGATGTTGACCCCGCGATGGCGCAGCCCGAGCGATTTGAGGATCTCGAACCCGACCTTGACCTCTTCGACCGGATCGGCGGAGAGAGACACCCGCAACGTGTCGCCGATGCCCATCCACAGGAGCTGTCCCAGCCCGATCGCGCTCTTGATCGTGCCGGAGGTCAGGCCGCCCGCCTCGGTGATGCCGAGGTGAATGGGCGCGTCGGTGGCCTCGGCCAGTTGCTGATAGGCGGTGGCCGACATGAACACGTCGGAGGCTTTCACGCTGATCTTGAATTCGTGAAAATCGTGGTCTTGCAGGATACGGATATGATCGAGTCCGCTTTCGACCATCGCGTCGGGGCACGGCTCGCCATATTTTTCAAGCAGGTGCTTTTCGAGACTGCCGGCATTGACGCCGATGCGGATCGAGCAGCCATGATCGCGCGCCGCGTCGATCACCTCGCGCACGCGCGCCTGACTGCCGATATTGCCGGGGTTGATACGCAGGCAGGCCGCCCCGGCCTCGGCGGCCTCGATGGCGCGGCGGTAATGGAAATGGATGTCGGCGACGATGGGCACCGGGCTTTCGCGGGTGATCTCGTGCAGGGCCTTCGACGAGGCCTCGTCGGGCACGGAGACGCGAACGATATCGGCGCCGGCCTCGGCGGCGGCCTGCACCTGGGCGATGGTGGCCGCGACATCGGTGGTCGGCGTGTTGGTCATGGTCTGCACCGCGATGGGCGCATCCCCCCCGACCGGCACCGGGCCGACATGGATCTGGCGGCTTTTGCGGCGATAGATATTGCGCCACGGGCGGACGTGATTGAGAGACATGAGCGTTTCCCGGTCGCGGTTGCTGTCAGGGGACAGATAATCCCCCTGCCCCCGCGCTGCAATGCGGCGATTCAGTTCTGTTCCTGCGGCTGGCCGGACTGTGCCTCGGCCAGCGCGATGACCTTGGCCAGTTCGGGATCGCGGCTGAGATCGGCGGGTTCGTAGCTGGCCAGAAGCTGATCGCGGGCGATGGACAGGCGCCGCACCGTCGCGGTGCCTTCGCCGGCGGGGCCGAACAACTCGCCGTCGATCTCGAAATAGAGCGAGCCGGACATGCCGGCCTGAAGCGTGGGGGCCTCGACATCGTCGGGGAGTTTGTATTCCTCACCCGCTTCGAGGATCTTCTCGAAGATGATCGAGCCGTCGCCCGCGCGGATGCGCACCCATGCCGGGCGCACGGCAAACAGCACCACGCCTTGTTCCTGCTCGGCGATGACCTGCGGCATGGTGGGTTCGGCGGGTTCGACGGCCGCCGCCATGCTGACGGTGTCGGGCTCGGAGAAACTGCCCGAGGCGCGCGGATCGAGCGTCGAGATCGGGCCGTCGCGCGACACCATCACCGGCACGTCGAGCGCCTCGGGGCGATAGAGCCGGTCGAGCGTTTGGGTCGGCGCGTTGAAGACGCCGGCCCGGTCGGTGGAAGCGTTCACCACGTCCTCGTTGTCGGACACGGCGACGACACCGGCGAGCGGGTCGAGATCGGCCAACACGTTCGGGGTTTGATCGACCGGGGCAACCTGCACGCGCTGGACCTCGTTGAGGAGGGTCCAGCCGCCGAAGCCCAGTGTGCCGACCAGCGCCACCAGCACCAGAAGTGAGCCGATGGCGCGCGGTTCGATCCGCGAGAACATGCTGTCGCTGGCGGGGGAAAAGCCGAGCCCGGAGCCGAGGACCGGATCGGGATCATTGCGCCCCAGACCCGAACGGCGCGGGCCGCGCGGGGTGTCGGGCTTGCGGATCGTCGAGGCGGCGGCGGACATGCCATGCGCCGTCGAAAAGCCGGATTCGGCGCAGAATGCCGCGAATGCCTTGTCGGGATCCATGCCGAGATAGCGCGCATAGGAACGCACGTAACCGGCGATGAAACCGGGCGTGTCGAACACCGAAGGGTCGGCATTCTCGATGGCCGCGATATAGGCGGCCCGGATCCGAAGCTCGCGTTGAACGTCGAGAAGTGATTTGCCCAAGGTGGCGCGTTCGCCGCGCATCAGGTCTCCGAGGCGCATGTCGAAATCATCGAACCACTTGGGTTCGTCGGCGTGCTCCTGCGCTTCGCGCTTGGATTTGCGACCGATCACGTTCCTGCCCCTGTTGCCCTGACGAATCGAGTCAGGGCCGCCCCGACTCGCTCGTCTTCATTGCATATGCATAGCACAGCGCAAGAATATTTGCACATGCGGCACGCGCTCAGGCCGAGAGTTCGGCACGATTCAGCGCACATTGCGACCAGAGATCGTCCATCGCGCGGATCAGCCGGTCCGTTCCGTCCGGGCCATGCACCGGCGACGGGGTGAAGCGCAGCCGTTCGGTGCCGCGCGGCACGGTGGGGAAGTTGATCGGCTGGACATAGATGCCGAACCGATCGAGCAGCATGTCCGAGAGTTGCTTGGTATGGACCGGATCGCCGACGATGACCGGCACGATATGGCTGCCATGGTCGATGATCGGCAGGCCCAGCCCCTTGAGGCGCAGCTTGAGCGCCCTGGCCTGTTCCTGATGGCGGTCGCGCAGGGCCTGGCCCTCGGAGGTTTTCAGGAAGGCGACCGAAGCCGCGGCCCCGGCGGCGATGGCGGGTGCGAGCGAGGTGGTGAAGATGAAGCCGGGCGCGTAGGAGCGGATCGCGTCGCACATTTTCGCGTTGGCCGCGATATAGCCGCCCATCACGCCATAGGCCTTGGCCAGCGTGCCATTGATGATGTCGAGCCGGTGCATCAGACGGTCACGTTCGGCCACCCCGGCGCCGCGCGGGCCATACATGCCCACGGCGTGGACCTCGTCGATATAGGTGAGGGCGCCGAACTCGTCGGCCAGGTCGCAGATCGCCTCGATGGGTCCGAAATCGCCATCCATCGAATAGACCGATTCGAAGGCGATCAGCTTGGGCGCGGCGGGATCGTCGGCGGCCAGCAATTCGCGCAGATGCTCCACGTCGTTATGCCGGAAGATGCGTTTGGCACCACCATTGCGGCGCACGCCCTCGATCATGCTGGCATGGTTCAGCGCGTCGGAATAAATGATCAGCCCGGGAAACAGCTTGGGCAGGGTGCTGAGCGTCGCGTCATTGGCAATATAGGCGCTGGTGAACAAAAGCGCCGCCTCTTTACCGTGCAGGTCGGCCAGTTCGGCCTCGAGCCGCTTGTGGTGGACGGTGGTGCCGGAAATGTTGCGCGTGCCGCCCGAGCCCGCGCCGGTGGCGTCGATCGCCGCGTGCATGGCCGACAGGACCGCCGGGTTCTGGCCCATGCCGAGATAATCGTTGCCGCACCACACCGTGATCGGCTGTTCGCTGCCATCCGGGCGGCGCCACATGGCATGGGGGAAATTGCCGTTCTGGCGCTCGATGTCGATAAAGGTGCGATAGCGCCCCTCCTCGTGCAGATTGTTGAGGCACCGATCCAGTTGAGCCGTATAGTCCACGCGACGTCCCCTTGTTCTGATCCCGGTGTCCGGCCTTGCGGGCCATGTGTCCGGTGGCGGGCCGTGGCCCTGTTCGCATCGTGCCCGGCATATTATCCATTGGCACATCTTTTAGAAAGAATACAAATTGCCGCCCCCCGGGGCTTTGACCGAAATCAAGTGCCCGATCCATGTCGCGCTGGACACCGCGGGCGCGGCTGTTACTCTCTGCCGCAGCACGATTTCCCATTATTCGAGGAGCTCGCCCATGTCACTCGACGCCGTTCTGGCCCGGATCGATTCCGATCTGCCTGCCGCCACCGACCGCCTGATGGAGCTTTTGCGGATTCAGTCCATCTCGACCGATCCGGCCTACAAGGCGGAGTGTGACAGGGCCGCCGACTGGCTGGTCGCGGATCTGCAAAGCCTTAGAGTCAAAGCGGAAAAACGCCCAACGACGGGCCATCCCATGGTCGTGGGCCATGTCGAGGGCGACGGGCCGCACCTGCTTTTCTATGGCCATTACGACGTGCAGCCGGTCGATCCGCTGGAGTTGTGGGATCGCGACCCGTTTGATCCGGCCATCGAGGAAACCGATGCGGGCCGGGTCATTCGCGGGCGCGGGGCGGCGGATGACAAGGGCCAGCTCATGACCTTTGTCGAAGCCTGCCGGGCGTGGAAAGCGGAGCATGGCAGCCTGCCCTGCCGGATCACGTTTTTCCTTGAGGGCGAGGAAGAATCGGGCTCGCCCTCGCTGGTGCCGTTCATGGAAGCGAATCGCGACGAGCTCAAAGCCGATATCGCGCTGATTTGCGACACCGGCATGTTCGAAAGCCGCGTGCCCGCGATCACCACCATGCTGCGCGGGCTGCTGGGCGAGGATTTCACCATCACCGGGCCAAGCCGCGATCTGCATTCGGGCATGTATGGCGGCATCGCGATGAACCCGATCCGGGTGCTGGCGAAGATCATTGCCGGGCTGCATGACGAGACCGGGCGCATCACCCTGCCCGGCTTTTACGACGGCGTGCCCGAGCTTTCGGATGACATCCTGAGCCAATGGCAGGGGCTGGGTTTCGATCACGCGAAGTTTCTGGGCGATGTGGGGCTGAAGGCGCCGGCGGGGGAGCAGGACCGCACACCGCTTGAAATGATCTGGTCGCGGCCGACCTGCGATGTGAACGGCATCTGGGGCGGCTATACCGGCGACGGGTTCAAGACCGTGCTGCCCTCGCAGGCCAGCGCCAAGATCAGCTTCCGCCTTGTCGGCACGCAAGACCCGGATGCGATCCGCGAGAGTTTTCGCGCCTATCTCGAAGGGCAGTTGCCTGAGGGGTTCAGCGTGGAATACCGCACCGAAAAGGGGTCGCCCGCGTCGCAGATGTCGATTGATGATCCGGCGTTCGAGAAGGCCCGGAAGGCGCTTTCCGACGAATGGCCCGACACCGCCGCCTATATCGGCTGCGGCGGGTCGATCCCGATCGCGGGCTATTTCAAGACCATCACCGACATGGATTCGATGCTGATCGGGTTCGGCAAGGATGACGACCAGATCCATTCCCCGAACGAGAAATACGATATGGAGAGTTTCCACAAGGGCACGCGCAGCTGGGCGCGGATTCTCGATGCGCTCACCAGGTGAGGCTTGGGGCAAGATGCCCCCGATTTGATTTTTTCCGCCCGGGACGCTTGCGGCCCGGGCATGCGCCCGCCCGCCCCACAGGCGGGCGCATTCGCGCCCACCTCGGGCGGACACATGCCCTCTGTTCGGAAACGGACGAGGCGGATTGCATGAAGGTCGGCAAGCAACCGGGTCACGCACCCAGCCGCCCCCGTGCACAATTCTATTTTTCGCCGACAAATCGCCGTGTTACGCGCCGTTCTTGAGAATCTGGTCCATGGTCATCGCGGGCTGGTCGCAGCCCGCTTCGCCGACGATCCGCGCGGGCACGCCCGCCACCGTCTTGCAGGGCGGCACCTCGGTCAGCACCACCGACCCGGCCGCGATGCGCGAGCAATCGCCGACCCGGATATTGCCCAGCACCTTGGCCCCCGCACCGATCAGCACGCCATTGCCGATCTTGGGGTGACGATCCTTGTCGTCCTTGCCGGTCCCGCCCAGCGTGACCGAATGCAGGAGAGAGACATTGTCGCCCACAACGGCGGTTTCCCCGATGACGATCGAATGGGCGTGGTCGATCATGATGCCCTTGCCGATCCGCGCCGCCGGGTGGATGTCGATGGAAAACACCTCGGACACGCGCATCTGGACAAAGAGCGCAAGGTCCGTGCGCCCTTCGCTCCAAAGCCAATGCGCCACGCGATAGGCCTGCACGGCGAGAAAGCCCTTGAAAAACAACAGGGGCTGAAGGAAGCGATGGCAGGCCGGGTCACGGTCATAAACCGCGGCGATATCGGCGCGCGCATCGGTGGCGAGCGCAGGGTCGGAGGAATAGGCCTCGTCACAGATTTCGCGCAGGATCTGGGCCGACATCTCGCCCGAGGCGAGTTTGAGCGAAATCCGATAGGCCAGCGCCCGTTCGAGCGAGCCGTGATAGATCACGCTGGAATGGACAAGCCCGCCCAGAAGCGGCTCGTTACGGACGGCCTGTTCGGCCTCGTCGACGATGCGGGCCCAGACCGGGTCAAGCTCGGCCAGTTTGGTGTGCGTTTTTGCCATCTGATCTCATGTCCTTTGCTTCGCCCCTGTTATATCACATAGGCTCACAGAGCCAAACGCAAAGCCGTGAGGATGCAGATCACGATGGATGACACCGAAATCGCCCGGTTCCGCGCCCTGATCGAGACACAGCTTGCCGGGCTTGAGGAAGACAACGCGCTTGGGCGCGAGGGTCAGGGGGTGGTGACGCTCGACCAGCAATCGGTCGGGCGGCTGAGCCGGATGGACGCGTTGCAGAATCAGGCCATGGCCAAGGCCACGCAGGTGCGGCGCGATGCGCTGGGGCGCCGGTTGCGGGCGGCGCTCAAACGCATCGACGCGGGCGAATTCGGCTATTGCGAGGATTGCGGGGACGAGATCGCGCTAAAACGGCTCGAACTCGACCCCGGTGTGACGCGCTGCATCTCCTGCGCCTCGGGATGACTGGTCAGAGCGTCACCGTCAGCGTTCCGAAGGCCCCCGCCCCGTAGATCGCCGAGACCTGCGCCACCGCAAGGTCGGTCGCACCACTGACCCCGTCGGCAGCCTGCGCGGCTGCCGCATAGGTCCATTCGGGCGCGTTCACCTGCTCTTCGCGCAGGATCGTCCCGCCCTGCATCACCCGCACCACATAGCTTTCGCGCTCTTCGCCCAGCGGCACGTCGATCCCGTCCCAATTGTCGCCATCAATCCGGGTGCGCCGCACCCAGCGCAAGGCAAGATCGCCCGCCTCCTGCGTCGCGCGCAGATGCACCGGGCTGAGCGGTTTCAACCCGACGCCGGAGAACGCCGAGACCCGGTGGACATAGGACGGGTCACTATAGGCGCGCCGGGCCGGGCCAATCCGGTAGTGGCGGGCGCGGTTTCGCTGTGCCGGCGACAGGCCGATCTGATCCGGCACCCCGTTCAACAGAACGACATAGGATCCCGCGGGCCAGACCGGGGGTTGCCATGCGTCGCTGCCCAGTTGCCCGCGCAACCTGTGGCGCAGGAAATAGGTGTTCGGCCCCACAAGCTCGGCATCGCGGAACTGGAACAGCTCCCAGTTTTCGGCGCTGCCATCGCCGATCGCGGCCAGGTTCGCGCCGTTGAGCAGGGCGAGGTCGTCAACCGATTCGAACTGGCCGGATGTCAGCTCGACCAACACTCCGTCGCCCCGGTCGATCAACCCCGCGCGCGCCGCCACCAGCGGCGATTGCGTGACCCCGACCGTGGCCCGCGCCGCGATGATCCGGTCGAGCGCATAGTTGCTGTCGCTGTCGGAGCCAAAGACCGCGACCGACCCGGGCCAGGGATCGGCCGTGATCGCCAGATGCGGCGCATGGGGATGTTCCGCGCCGCTCATCAGCGGCAGGTCGAGGAACAACGGGAACACCGGCACCGGCGGCACAAACTCGCCAAGCTGCACGCCGTCCTCATCAATGTCGGAGGGTTGATAGGTCTCGGGCTCGATCCGCACCGCTTCGACGATCTGCGACGCGCCCAGTTCGACCCGGTCAACGCGCAAGAGGTCGCCGCCCGCGTCGGTGTCAAGCCTGAGCACATCGCCCGGCCCGACATCAAGCCGCGAGGGCGGCAGCGCAAAGCGCAAGCCATCGCGCGCCACTCGCGATTCGGACAGCCAGCGTTCGACCACCTGCCGCCCCTCGGCGCGGGTCAGCGCGATGGGCAGTTCGCTGCTGGCCACCGCATGGGTCGCCTCGTCGGGCAGCACCGCCTCCTCGGCCAGCACATCGAAATTCGCATCCGCCTGCACGAAACGCAGCCGCACCCGCCCGACCAGTTCCGCCTCGGCGGCGCGGCTGCGTTCGACCGCGCCGTCGATCTCGTCATGGGCCACCAGCGTGGCGGCATCCTGCGCCCGGTCCTCAACCCCGTCGCGCATCGAGAAACGCAAGACCCCGTCACGCTCGACCACGTCGAAACCTTGGGCCAGCATCAGGGGCTGCAACGCCGTGCGCGCATCGCCCACATCCGGCACCGTGTAGCCGCGCACCACACCGTGGAGCTCTGAGACGTCGATATCGCTCAACCCTGCACGGGCGCAAATTTCCTCGACCACCGAAGCGAGCGCGCGCGCCGACACCCGCCCCGTGATCCAGTGCCCGCGCGCATAATTGGCCGCATCGGTCCAGAGCGCGGCATTGCCCGGAAAAAACGGATAGGGCCGCGCATCCCAGGCCCAGACATGGGCACGCGACATGTCCACCATCGACCCGCCGTATTCGGGGCTCACCGGGTTGTTGGCCGGATCAGTCCAGAACCGTGTCATCGCGCGCAGATACTGCATCTGGATGAACTCGTCGCGCCGCCCGTTCGAATGATAGGGGATCGCCGATTCCGAGGATTTGGGATCGAGAAACTTGTTGGGCTGGTTGGTGCCCTTGTCGATCGCAGCACAACCCAGTTCGGTGAACCAGATCGGTTTCGACATCGGCACCCAGTCGGTCGGCTCTTCCTGCCGCACCCCGCCGATACGCTCGTGATGGGCAAGGCGCCACCAGTTGGCGATGTCCTTCACCCGCCAGATCCACGGCTCATCATGGGCGCCATCGGTGATGGGTGTGCGGATCTGTGCCGCGCGGGCCTCGGGCGAATGATAGAACCAGTCATACCCCTCGCCGCCCATGACGTTCGATTGCAGGTAGTCGAGATCGTAGATCGAGGCCCAGTCCTGCGCATCGAGGTGGTCCCGCCCATCGCGCCAATCCGACAGCGGCATGTAATTGTCGATGCCGATAAAGTCGATATTGTCATCCGCCCAGAGCGGATCGAGATGGAAATAGCGGTCGCCCCCCGGCGCGTTATAGCCGAAATACTCCGACCAGTCAGCAGCATAGCCGATTTTCGTATCCACCCCGAGGATCGCGCGGCATTCGGCGGCGAGATCGCGCAACGCCTGCACCGCCGGAAACCCGCCTGCGCCCCTGATCTGTGTCAGCCCACGCATTTCCGAGCCGATACAGAAGCCATCGACACCGCCGGCGGCGGCACAGAGCGCGGCCTGGTGCAGGATAAAGCGACGATAGCGCCATTCGGCCGGGCCGGAATAGCTGACGGCGCCCGCCGCAATCGCGAAATCCGACGCCTGCGCCGTGCCGAAGAAATCGGCCACTTCTACATCAGCCGCGGCCGTGTCATCGGGGCTGCCCGCCACGCCCGGCGCAAGCGAGGTGGTGATCCGCCCCCGCCATGGCAGAGCCGGCTGGCTCTCCTCGCCGCTATGGGGGTCGGTCAGCGTGTTGCCCCCCATCTGGTCCATCAGGATGAACGGATAGAACACCACGTCCTGACCGGCGGCGGTCAACGCTTCGATCGCCTCGATCACCGAGGCATCGGCAGGTGTGCCACCGTAAACCGGGCGATCATTCGCATCGCGCGCCACGGGCACGGCGCTGGCCCGGGTCTCGCCCGCCACGCTCCACGGCATTTCGCTGCCGTCGAACTCCGCCTGTTCGACCTTGGGCCGGATCGTGCAGTCGCCGCAGCGCAGATCGTCGCCGAACCAGCTCACGATCAGCGATGTCGAACCGCAATTCGGCACCTCGATGCCAAGACGCTCGACCGACACCGCGAAATCCGTCTTGCCCGCGGGCGTATTCACGTTGGCCAGCGTCGATTTGCCCAGCCCGTGCGAGAAATGTACCGGCGTCGTAGCCAGCGCGTATTCGCCACTTCCCGGCATCATCGCCACGGCGCGGATACCGTGGGCCATATCCTCGTCCGCATCGCCCCCCCCCGGCTGTGCAGGGCGCATGACCTCGAAAGTGAATTGCGGCACCCGGTTGCCGAACGCGCCAAGCTGCAGATCCTCGATCACCACATAGGCCGTGCCGCGATAGGCGGGCACCTGCCCCGCCCCCTCGACCGCTTCCATCTTGGCATCCGGCAACTGGTCGCGCGTGCCGCGATGGACCCGCATGTTCAGGTCATCCGGCGCGATCTCGGTCCCGTCGGCCCAGACCCGGCCCACGCCGGTGATCTCACCCTCACACAGCGCGATGGCGAGCGAAACCGAATAGGAAAACTCGCGCCGCTCGGGCTGGCGCGTGGCGCCCTTGCCGCCGCCCGTGACCGTCACGCTCTCGGAAAACCGCGTCGCCCAGATCACGTGGCCCGAAACCTGCATCCGGCCAAAGACCTGCGCGACGGGGTCGCCCTCGCCCGCGCCGGTCAGTCTGAACCGCTCGACCCGCCCGGTCTCAACCGCGTCCGAACCCGCGCCCATCACGCGCTGGTCGATCACCCGGCCCAGCGCGGCGCCCGCGAAACGGCCCACTGCCACCGACGACAGCCCCAGGATCGTGCCGCCGATCGAGCCGCCGATCGCGGCACCGGCAGCGGAAAGAAGTATCGTCGCCATCAACTGGCCTCCTCGGGAAATCTGAACCGCGCCGCGATCCGGCGCCGCCAGGGCGCGCTGAGCGGGCTTTCGACCACCCCGTGCCCGGCATAGGAATGAATGAACGTGGCGCCCGGGCCGATGTGCGCGGCAAGCCCCAGATGCTTGGCCACCGCCCCCGCGCGCATCCGGAACAGGATCACGTCACCCGGCGCCTCGTCAGACGGCGACACCTCGTCAAGATGCCGCCGCGCGGCCTGCCACAAACGCTCGTCGCCCTGCGGCTCGGCCCAGTCCATCGAATAGGGCGGCACCGGTTCAGGCTCCGCGCCCAGAACCTCGCGCCAGACCCCGCGCAACAGCCCCAGGCAATCGCAGCCCGCCCCCCTGACAGCGGCCTGATGCCGATAGGGCGTGCCGACCCAGCCGCGGGCCGCGCAAACGATGTCGTCGCGCCCGCTCATCGCCGACTGCCCCCGCCCAGCTGCCCGGATTGCCCGGGCTGCACCATCAGCCAGCTTTCGCCGGGCAGGTCGGGAAAGCCCCGGAAATTGAGCAGATTGTTGAACTTGAGCCGACAGGTCTCCATCCGCTTGTCGCAGCCCGCGACAAGGCGGATCATATCGCCCGGCGCGATCTCGTCGCGCATCGGCTGCCACAGCTCGATCACGCGCTTTCCCTCTTCGAACAGATCGCGCTTGACGATCCCGCGCAGCCCCGCGCTGGCCCCGCTCAACCCTTCCAGAATCCCACGCGCGAACCAGCCCGGCTCGAACCCCGGCAGCGAGTCGAAGCGGAACCGGCTGCGATCCTCGACCATCTCGACCGCAAGCTCCGTGGCATACCCCGGCGCCGTCACATCGAACCCACAGGCCGCATCGCCCAGAACGGCGGTGCAGGGTTTCTGGAACACCCGCCCCAAGGGCCGGTTGAGCGCCGCCGCCAGCCCGCGCAGCTCGGCCCGGAATGCCCCGCCCGCGCGCTTCAACTCACCGATCGTGCCGCGAAACATCAACTGACGCTCATTCACATCGGCCCAGTTCACCCGCCAGGCCCGCACCTCGGCGCCGTCAAAGCGCCCGGCCTCGATATCGGCCTCGCTCACGGCGGCATCCGACAGCGCGCCCAGCGCCTCGGTATTGTCCACCGAAAGCCCGGTCGATTGCTGCAGCGCCATCGCCGACAACCCGGTGTCGGCCCTGAAAGCGATGCCGTCAAAGCTCAGCCCCTCGTCATGATCCGTGAACCCGAACACCACGCCATCGGCACGGGTGATCGCCCAGGCGTGGCACACCGTCGTCACGCCGCTTTGCAGATGGGCGCGCAGCCCTTCGTTGAACGCCATCAGACCCGCACCTCCACCACCGGCACGCTGGGCACATCGCCCGCCCGGAACGAGGCCACGTTGGTCATGATCCGGTCGGTGTCAAAGCGCACCGGCACGTCGAACTCGAACCCCGCCGAGATCCGCATGCCGAGGTTGACCGGATGGGCGAAAGTGACGAAACCGGTCGTCTCATCGACCTCGTAATGCACGCCCTCGCGCTGTTCCTCGCCCTCGATGCCGATGCGCACGCTGCCCTTGACCGGCTTGGTAATCGGGCGAACATAGGTGGACGCACCCGAGCGATAAGTCTTCATCAACTGGAACGCTGCCGTGACCTCGTCACCCACCGCGATCTGCTGATCGGTATAGGTGGGCGCCGTACTGGCCTTGCAGGATTTGAAATCCGACCAGTCCTTCCAGCGAAAACCGAACATCTGCCCGCGCCGCGCCTCGAAGAACGCGATCAGCGTCTCGATATCGTCGAGCGAGCGCATCGACACCCCCGCGTCATAGCGCCGGCGCGCGTGGGCCCAGGGCGTGTTGCGCTCCTCGAACCCGTTGGCCAGCGTCACGACATCGGTGCGCCGCTCCGGCCCCCCGACCGAGCCGAAGCTCAGATTGGCGGGAAATCTTACCTCGTGGAAATTCATCGCTTGCCCTCTTCAGCGGTTGCGCTGGCCGCGCGCGATCGCCCGACCCATCTGTGCGGCGATCTGCGCCTCGCTGCGGCGGAAACTGCCCGCATCGGATGTCGTGATGTTCATCACCACCTGAATGGGCCGCCCGCCGCCTTCGGTGCGTACACCGAGCTTGCCATCAGAGCCACGCGCCAGCGGCATGATCGCCTCTGGCCCCGCCTCGCCCATCAACCCCGTGCCGCCGCGCATCGGGAAATAGGTCGGACCGCCCACCACGCCGCCATTAGCAAAGGGCATCACTCGGCCCTGGCTGAACGGCGCGCCGTCGGCAAAGGGAAACAGCCCGCCCATCAGGCTGCCGACCCCGCGTGCGAGCAAGCCGCCGACATGATCCGTCACTGGCTTGACGGCGGCATTATAGCTGGCGTTGATCATCGAGCGCGCCACCGTGTCGAGCGCATCCGAAAGTTTGGCCCCGTCCAGCAGCACCCCGTCAAAGGCCCGCCGCAAGCCCCGGCTCAAGCCACGTTCAAGCGTCGCCACATCCTGACCCGTCTGGGCCATCGTGCCGCGAATGCGCTGCAATTCGACCTCGAACACGGCGGCCACGCTGGTCGCATCGCCCAGCGTCCGTTCCAGCGCGTCCACCTGTGTTTCAAGCTCGTCAAACCCGTCAATTTCCGCCATCGTCTCTCTCTCCTTGATCGTCGGGGAAGGCGCGGATCAGCTCATCCAGCCGCGCCCGGCCCAGCGGTGCCGCGCCCCGTTCGGGGCCCAGCAGGAATTGCAACTCGGCCGGGGTCAGCGCCCAGAACTCCGCCGGGCTGAGGCCGAGGCCCCGCATCCCGGCGCGCATCAGCGCGGGCCAGTCGAACCCCGCCACCGGCTCAGCCCGCCTCGGGCAGCATGAAGGCCCGCGCCAGAAGCTCGGCCGCCACCCGCGCCGCCGCCATCGGCCCGCCGGCGATCTCGGCCTGCATCAGGTCGGCGGCACTCCCCTGCCATCCACCGCCCCGCAGCCCCGCCACGATCAGCGCCAGAACGTCGCGGCTCGAAAACGCCCCGCCTTCGAACCGCTCGACCAGCTCGATCAGCGTGCCGCTCTCCAGCCCCGCCTCCAGCTCGGCCAGGGCCCCCAGCGTCAGCTTGAGCACCCGGGCCTCACCGTCGATGACAAGCGCCACCTCGCCGCTCCACGGGTTCGCCATCACACCACCGCCGTGAAGTTCAGCGCCCCTGCCGAGGCCAGCGACAATTCATAAGTCGCCTCGCCGTTATGGCTGCCGGCATAGTCGAGGCCGGTCAGCTGGAACGGCCCCGCGACAATGCCGAAATCGGGGATCACCACCTGGAAATCCGGGGTCTCGCCATCAAAGAATATCTGCCGAGCGCGCGCGTCGCTGTCAGAGTCCCTGAAGACGCCAGAGCCCGAGATCGAGGCCGATTTCACCCCCGCCCCGGCCAGCAACTCGCGCCAGCCGCCCTGGGATTCGAGGCTGGTCACGTCCACGCTTTCGGCGTTGAAGCTCACCCGCGTCGCGCGCAGCCCCGCCACCGTTCCGAACTGACCGTCCCCGGTCAGGTCCACCTTGATCAACAGGTCCTTGCCATTCTGGGCCGCCATGTGATGTCTCCGTTCATGTCAAAGTTAAAGATCAGTCGTCCTGCACCCGGGCGCGGAACCAGAGGTCGATCCGCCGCCGCGCACCGCTGCCCTCGCGCCGCGCCAGCGCGCGCTCGAAGTTGAGATAGACCAGCCGCCCGCGCGCCAGCGCCAGGTCGGCATCGACCAATGCATCGCTGACCGCCGCCGCCACGTCCTTGGCCGGCTGGAACCCCGCACTGTCGGTCACCACCGACACGGTGATCCGGTGCAGCGCGCCATGGCCGGTCTGATCCGACCGGTCGCGGGTCAATTCCGGGCCAAGCGTCACATAAGTGCCGGGCAAGGCCCCAGCCGGGGCCGCATCGAACACCGCGTCATCCACCAGCGCGGCCAGCGCCGCATCATTGCTCAGCGCCTGAAAGATCGCCGCCTGAAGGGCGGCCGCCACACCATAGCTCATGCCGCCACCTCCTCGTCGGCGTAACAGATGAGGTAACGCGATTGCGGGTCACGCTCGGTCACGGCGAGAATGCGAAAGATGCGGTTGCCGTCGCGCAGCCGCTGCTCGGGGCGCGGGCGCGCGCTCTGGCCCACCGGCGCGGCGCGCAGCGTGATGCGATAGCCCACCGTGGCCAGCGCCACCGTGCCACCCGCCTTCTCGCGCCCGGTGCGCGGCCGGACCTCGGCCCAAAGCTCGCCCAGCGCCACCCAGCTTTCGACAAAGCCACCGGCCCCGTCCGCCACCCGCTCGGGCGTTTCCAGAACCAGCTTGCGGTTGAGGTGATATTCGCTCATGCCGCACCCCCCGCAAAAAGACGCACAGTGCGATACCGCTCGATGAGCGAGGTGACGCCGAACGGCATGCACCCGTCGCCCAGCGATGTCTCGTGGCGGTATTCATAGTAATGCGCCGCCAGGAGCAGCACCGCCTGCGCCAGATCCGAAGGCAGATCGCCCCAGCCCGCGCCGAACCCCGCGACAAAGCCGATCCGCACCGATCCGGCGCTCGGAATTTTGGGCAAAAGCGTGCCCACGGGGCGCAGGCGCGGGCGCTGCATGTCGCGGTCGAGCCGGTAAAGCGCGGGGTCGACCACCTCTTCGACCTCGCCCCGGTCAATCAGCACCACCTCGGTGATCGCACTCACCGGGGCCACCGGCATGGCCTGGCCCGCCTGGTCGCGCCACTGGGTCAGAACCCAGGAAAAGCCGCGCTCGATCAATACCTTGCCGGTGCGCGCCTCGATGGCCGCTATGGCCGCGCGCAGGAAACTCTCTAACACCGCATCCTGCAAGCTGTCCTCGGCAAAGCCGGACCCCAGCCGCAGATGCGCCTTGAACGCCTCCACCGGCAAGGCGGCCAGAGGCACAGCGGTTTCTTCGATCAACATCATGGATACACTCCGAAAATTCCGGACCCTTCCGGGGAAATGCGGCGCACGGGGCCCGCGTTGCTCGGACGGAGGGGAGCAGCCGGACAACGTCTGTCCCGGACCCCGCGCGCCCGGGGGCGGGTCGCCCCGCCCCCGATCCGCCGCCCTTAGGAGGTGGCGAATCTCAACAGCTTGATCGCCGCGAAATCGCTCACATCGCCGCCCACGCGCTTGGTGGCATAGAACAGCACATGCGGCTTGGCGCTGAACGGATCGCGCAGGATGCGCAGGTCCGGGCGCTCGGCCACGGTGTAACCGGACGCGAAATCGCCGAACGCGACGGCATCGGCGCCGCTGGCGATGTCGGGCATGTCCTCGGCAATGAGCACGCGGTAGCCCAGCAGGCGCGCCGGCTCACCTGCGGCCAGGCCATCGGACCACAGGAACCGCCCGTCATTGTCCTTGAGCTTGCGCACCGCGCCAGCAGTCTTGGAGTTCATCACGAAGGTGCCATTGGCCCGGTATTGCGCACCCAGCGCGTAGACCAGGTCGATGATCGCCTCGCCGCCATTGAAATCGCCATCCACGCCGGTCGGCACGTAACCCAGATTGCCCCAGCTCCAGCCCGTATTCGCCACGACCGTGTGGGTCAGGAACCCGGTGGGCTTGTCCACCCCGTTGCCGCTCACGAAGGCCGCCGCCTCGGCGCGGGCAAACTTGTCGGCGATCCGCCCCGCCAGCCAGCCTTCGATGTCGAATGCGCTGTCATCGAGCAGGCGTTGGCTGGCCTTGGGCAGGGCCGACAATTCATGCAGCGGAATGGTGATTCGGTCGATCGAGGGCGTCGCCGTCTCGCTCGCCGCGCCGGTCTCGGTGGCCCAGCCGGCGCCGACATCGGTGTGATCCACCAGCACGTCATAGGATGTCGCTTCGACATTGACGACATTCGCCACCGCCCGGATCGAGGCGGTCGATTCCAGAACGCTGCGAATCTGCGCCGCGGTCTGCGGATCGACAAGATAGCCGCCATCGCTCGCCACCGCGCTGCTCATCGCCTTGCCTTCCAGTTCGAGCCCGCGCAGCCCGTCATCGTCGCCCGAGCGCAGATAGGCGTCGAACGCCTTCTTGTGCGGCGCCTCGAGATCGGCCGAAACGGCCAGTGCGGGACGGGCCGCGATATGAGATTTTCGATCAAGCATGGTCAGTCGCTCTTCCTGCTGTTGAAACCTTGTGTGAATATCGTGTTTGAAGTCCCTGAGCTCGCTCAGAAAGCCGGTCACGGCAGACTTCATCTCGGCCATTGGAGACACCTCTCCCCCGGCCCGAGCCTTGGTCTCGGGTTCACGCATCGCGTTTTCCTTCGTTCCTACGTTACGTCGTCATCCCAGCGCGTCAGTCGCGCGCCAACTCGCGGGCGGCGGTGTCGAACTCCGCCGCCAATTCGCGCCAGGTCTCGGCCTCCGGGCTCTCGCCCTTGGCCCCCACCCGCGCACTGGGCAGCATCGGAAAGGTCACCAGCGACACCTCCCAAAGCTCCAGTTCCTTGAGGAGCCGCAGCCCCGTGTCACCCTTCTGCGCCCTGAGCGTGCGATAGCCGATCGAGAGCCCGTCAATCGCGCCGGCAGCAATCAGCGCCGCCGCCTCGCGCGCCCGTCCCACCGCATCCAGAAGCCGGCCCTTCACGTAAAGGCCCTTGCCGTCCTCGCGCACCTCGTCCCAGATGCCGATCGGCTGGGCCGGATCGTGCTGCCACAGCATCTTGACCCGCCGCCCCTCGCTTGCCAGCCGCTTGAGGCTCGCCGCATAGGCGCCCGCTTCCACCACGTCGCCGCCCTGGTCGCGCGCCCCGAACAGGCTGGCATAGCCCTCGATCACCGCCCCGCCGCTCTCGGCCTCGGTCACGCTCAGCGCCTCGTCGAACCGGCAGAATTTCTTCTCCAGCCCACTCATTTCCGCAAGATCCATCTCTCTCTCCATCCTCGTTCCCCTCACGGCGCCGCCGCGAGGATCGACAGGAACGCCTGCCCCAGGATCACGGCAACCACGCCGTAAACCGCCAGCCACAAACGCTTTTCCAGCCGCTCGATCATCTCTTCGAGCTTTTCCAGCCGCCGCGCCAACCCGTCATGCTGAAGTCGCGCCACCCGCTCATGCGCCTCAAGCCGCAGCGCCGGGGCGCAATCGAACGCCTCGAACCCGTATCTGCGATCGTCCTCAATCATCCATCTCCCCCTCGGCGCTGACGGGAAGACCCAAAAGGCGACGCTTTTCCGCCATGCTCAGGAAATCCGCCTCGGCCACGCGCCGCCATTGCGCATCGCGTTCCGCCGACAGCGCGCTCACCTGGTCAAGATCGGGCTTGAGACTCAGCGCCTCGCCGCCGAAATCGCCCAGCCACGCAATCAGCGCCGCCGCCACCCGCTGCGCCATCGGCAGCACGGTCAGGCGGTAAAACGCCCGATTGGCCTCCTGGTAATTGGCATAGGTCGCATCCCCCGGAATTCCCAAAAGCATCGGCGGCACCCCGAAGGCCAGCGCGATCTCGCGCGCCGCCGCCTCCTTGGTCTTCTGGAATTCCATGTCCGACGGGCTGAACCCCATCGGCTTCCAGTCGAGCCCCCCTTCGAGCAGCATCGGCCGCCCGGCATTGCGCGCGCCCTGGTGGTGGCTCTCCATTTCCGACACCAGCCGGTCATACTGATCGGTGCTCAGGCTGCCCTGCCCCTCGGCCCCGCGATAGACGATCGCCCCCGAGGGCCGCGCCGCGTTGTCGAGAAGCGCCTTGGACCAGCGCGAGGCGCTGTTGTGCACATCCACCGCCTGCGCCGCCGCCTGCATCGGCGACAGGCCATAATGGTCATCCTGCGGGTGGAAACTCTTGATATGACAGATCGGCGACACCCCCTCGCCCACGGCGAAACGGTGCTTGCGCCCGCCGACGGCGTATTCATAGCCCACCGGCCAGCCATCCGCGCCGGGAATGAGGCTCATCCGGTCCGAGCGCAGCACGTAAAGCTCGACCGGCACCGTGCCCGCGGCCCCCACCGCCTCGACATAGGCATTCCCGGTCAGCAGAAGTTGCGCATAAAGTGCTTCCAGGAACTCGCCCGCGCCCTGCGTCGGGTTGGGCCGGCGCATCAGGCCCAGCACCGGGTGCGCATCGAACCGCGTCTCGCGATCCTCCAACACCAGCGGCAGCGCCGCGGCCGCCTCGGCGATCAGCTTGACACAGCGAAACCCCACCGGGTTGCCGGCAAATCCGGTCCGGGTGAGCGTGACAATGTCGCGCGGGCTCCACGCCACCCGGCCGGCCCCGTGCCAGGCCATCACCGGGCCGGCCGCGCTTGCCTTGGCCTCGGGAACCTCCGGCGCGCGCGCCTTGAAGAAGTCAAATACCGCCATCCGGCTCTCCTCGATTTCTCTCTTTACACCAATGTCTTGACATCGGCTCTTCATGCGATCCGGGGTGTGACCCGGCTTGTCGTGGATCATGTCGCGAAAGGTTTAAGAACCGCTAACAGCACCGTGCGGTGGCTGCGGCGCACGGATTTCGTCGCAAAATCCGGTCATTTTTCCGTCGCGGAAAAATGGCCCCGCACCGGCGGCAGGGGCCCGAAATCCTCGAAGGATTTCGGACCGTTTTTCGCGACGAAAAACGAACCCCATCACCCTAAAGCGCCCGCACCTGCGGTTTGCGCCATTTCGCCCCCGGCTCGATCAGAAGCTCGCTCAGCGCCCAGACCAGCGCATCCACCCGGTCCGGGCTGCCCTTGCCGTCATAACCCTGCACCGTCATCCGGCACATCTGGTCCTCCAGCTCGCCCAGCCCCTTCAGGTGGCGCACCCGCCCCTGTTCATAAAGCGCCGCCACCGGCTCGGCCCGCGCCACCTTGCCACGCGCCGCATGGACCTTTTTCAGGGGCACCAACGGATCGACCTGCCGGATCACCGATTCGACCAGGTCGCCGCCCTGGTTCACCTCGGCCACCAGCTTTTCCGCGCCAAACCGCTCCATCGCCCGGATCGCGGCGCGCGCCCATGTGGCCGGGCTCGCCGCGCGCACCGTGGCATCGGCCAGGACGTAAGCCCGCCAATCCTGCACCGGCCCGCGCGTCACGGCCCCCACCACCACGATCCCGCATTCGTCCGATCCCGCATGCCCCGTCACCGGCGGATCGACCGCCACCACCACGCGATCCATCTCGGGCGGCGCCTCGATGCGCAGCGCCTCCAGCGCCGTCGCGGTCCAGAGCGCGCCTTCCGCATCCTCCAGCAGCACCCCCTCCAGCTCCTGCCGCCCCAGCCGTGTCCCGGCATAGCGCGCCTTGACCTCGTCAAGGAACCCGGCCGCCAGGTTGGCGGCATTGGCCTCGGTCGGGGCATGCGTCACCACCGTCGACGGATTCCCCAGGATGGTTTTCAGAATCCCGACGTTGCGCGGCGTCGTGGTCACGCAAACCCGCGGTTCCTCGCCCAGCCGCAACCCGAATTGCAGCATGTCCCATGTGTCCTGCGCCCGCTTCCACTTGGCCAGCTCATCGACCCAGGCGCCATCGAATTGCGGCCCGCGCAAGCCTTCGGGGTCATGCGCCGAAAACACCTGCGCCACCGCCCCGTTGGGCCAGATCAGCCGCTTGCGTCCGGCCTGCCACTCGGGCCGCCGGTCGGGGGGCGAGCAGGCGAGGATCCCGCTCTCGCCGAACACCATCACCTCGCGCACCTGGTCGATCGTCTCGCCCAGCAGCGCGATCCGCCGACAGCGCCCGTGATCGCGCGGCCCCGACCCTTCGACCGATGCCCGCACCCATTCGGCCCCGGCGCGGGTCTTGCCCGCGCCACGCCCGCCCATGATCACCCATGTGCGCCAATCGCCCCTGGGCGGTAGCTGATGCTCCAGCGCCCAGAACTCGAAGAGATAGGGCAGCGCTAAGAGCTCCTCCTCACTCAACTCGTTCAGGAAAGCGGCCTGGACATCTGACCCTTCTGAGGCGATCCAGGCGGCACCCGATGCGAGTCCTCGCGGCATCGAGGTCAATGGCACGGGGTCTGTCCCGCTGGTCTTCTCTGGTTGATCGTTTTTCAAGACGTGTCTCCATCTCCATGGCGATCCGCAGCCATTGGCGGATCTCCTGTGTGACCCGGGCCGAATCCGTCAGCCCGTTCAGTTGCCCGGCGCGGATCTGCCTGTGCAGCCGCTCCAGATCGCCCTTCATTGCCCGCAATTGGGTCTCCACCACCTCAAGCGCCCGCCGCAGGCGCTCCTGGTCGCGTCGGTTCTGGTCTGATGCCATCTGGTCTTATCTGCCTCATCTGGAGTTCCTGTTGCCTCCGTCCTTGCCGGACATGAAAAAACGGCCGCCGGGGTCACCCCCGGGGCCGCTTGCCGATCTCGTCCAGCATGCCACGAAAGCTAGGCCAGACCGCGCGCTCTGTCAAATTTCTCGATCCGCTAAGAGACCGTTTTCGTTACGAAATATTAACTCCCAAGTGTATCTCAGTTAGATTCACAGGATGCCCAACGAAAGGGCAGCACAGGGCCGCGGTCGGGTGCTCGCAACGTCAGCGTTGGGCAGTTTATCTTGCAACGTCATCCGCTACCTGAAGCGATGCGCAACCCATCGAAAGCACCCGGTCACGCCAAAGGCGTGCCTCCGGCACGACGGGGCGGCCGTGTGCTGCCCGGGCGGCTTTGCCGCTGTTCCGGGCGAAGCCCGCCTCTTGACCTTGCCTGCCGCCCACAGGACAAAGCAGGCAACACCCGACAAGGAAAGCGACCCCATGAAAACCGAGTTTGACGCCGAACTGGAATCCCGCCTGCTGCGCTATGCCGCCATCGACAGCCAGAGCGACGCGGCCTCGCCCACATCGCCCAGCACGCAAGCGCAATTCGACATGCTCAACCTGCTGGTCGACGAACTGCAAGACATCGGCGCATCCGATGTCACCCTCACCGATTACGGCACCGTGCTGGCCACGATCCCCGCCACTGTCGATCACGCCGCGCCGGTGATGGGGTTGCTCGCCCATGTCGATACCGCCCCCGCCTTCAATGCGACCGGCGTCAAGCCGCGCGTCCACCGCGCCTATGCGGGCGATTCGATCACCTTCCCCGACGCGCCCGGGCTGGTGCTCTCGCCCGATGCCTACCCCTATCTCGCCAGCAAAGAGGGCCACGACATCGTCACCGCCAGCGGCGCCACGCTCTTGGGCGCCGACGACAAGGCCGGCATCGCGATCATCATGACCGCCGCGCGCCACCTCCTGGAGAACCCCGACATCCCGCACGGGCGGATCCGCATCGCCTTCACCCCGGACGAGGAAATCGGACGCGGCGTCCACGCCGACCTGCCCGCCGATCTCGGCGCCGATTTCGCCTTCACCTTCGATGGCGGCGCACTGGGCGAGATCGAGTACGAGACCTTTTCCGCCGACGGCGCCACCGTGCAGATCGAGGGCGTGTCGATCCACCCCGGCACCGCCAGGGACAAGCTGGTGAACGCGCTGCACCTCGCGTCGAAGATCGTCCAGACCCTGCCGCAAGCCACGATGACCCCTGAAACCACCGATGGCCGCGACGGATTCATCATGATCACCGACATGAAGGGCACCGCTGCCGAGGCGGTCCTGCATTTCATCCTGCGCGATTTCGAACGCGACGGGCTGGCCGCCAAGGGCACGCTGCTGCAAGAGGTCTGCGCCACCGTGCAGAGCACCGAACCGCGCGCCCGCATCACCTGCGAGATCACGCCGCAATACCGCAACATGCGCTACTGGCTCGAAGACGACATGACCCCGGTCGAACTCGCCCATGCCGCCACCCGCGAGGCGGGGTTCGAGCCGCGCTCCGAACCGATCCGCGGCGGCACCGACGGCTCCCGCCTGACCGAAATGGGCGTGCCCTGCCCCAATATCTTCACCGGCATGCAGAACCTGCACGGGCCGCTGGAATGGATCAGCGTGCAGGACATGGGCGCCGCCACCCGCACCTGCCTCTGTCTGGCCCGTCACGCCGCAGGGCAAGCAGGCTGAACCCTGCCGGCGCCATGGCATGTCGCGCCAGAACGGAATCAAGCCGACCCGCCCCGGCCTTGAGCCGAGGCCGGTGCTTCCAATCAAACGCGACACGGGCTAAAGCGTTCCGCCTTATACCTGAGACAGGGATAGGGCGGAACGCAGCGCAACATATCAGCAAAGCGCGCGTTCCGCGAAAAGCTGTGAGTCAGGTTTTTCGCGGAACGCTTTAGTTTGGTGGAACCAAAATCCATTTCATCAAAGCGCTCGCACAGCAGCCGCAATTTCCCCCGGATCGCTTGCGATCCGGTTCGCGCCCACCCTCGGGGCCGGGCGCGAACCGGTGTTGTGTTGATCGTTCAATGTGGGGAACTATGGTTCCACCATACCAAGCGATCACGCGCCCCGTCGCCACCCCAGCGGCATCGCTCAGGAGGCGAAATCGAAACTGTCGATCCGGGCCCGGTCCCAGTATTTGGCAAAGGCCGGATGTTCGACCTTGCCCGAAAGCAGTTCGCCCGGCTCCAGCCACAGATACTGGCTCGCCGCCGACCGCACCTCGCGGCTGTTGACCCGGATCATCAGGTGATGCGGTGTGAAATCCTGTGGCGTCTTCAAGCCCGACGATTCCACGGCTTCCTTCAATGCGATCATGGTGTTGCGGTGAAAATTCGCGACGCGCTGATATTTGTCGGTGACCGCCAACGCCCGATACCGGCCCGGATCCTGGGTGGTGACACCGGTCGGGCATTTGCCGCTATGGCAAACCTGCGCCTGGATGCAGCCGACCGCGAACATGAACCCGCGCGCCACGTTGCAGCCATCCGCGCCCAGCGCGAACATCCGGCACAGATCGAACGCGCTGATGAGCTTGCCCGAGGCGA
Source organism: Paracoccaceae bacterium (assembly GCA_011389685.1). GTDB lineage: Bacteria > Pseudomonadota > Alphaproteobacteria > Rhodobacterales > Rhodobacteraceae > Aquicoccus. Next base: position 12,126 of record JAABTV010000005.1, on the reverse strand, counting down.
TCAGGTGGACGCGCTCGCGCAGCCCCATGCCGACAAGCGTGTTATGCACCAGCATCAGCCCCTCGCGAATGGGGGCGCCCTTGTGATCGGCAAACTCGGCCGGCGCCGCCCCGGTGCCACCCTCGGAGCCATCCACGGTGATGAAATCGGGCGTGACCCCGGTCTCGTGAAACGCCTTGGCGATGGCGAAGAACTCCCACGGGTGGCCAACGCAAAGCTTGATCCCCACCGGCTTGCCACCCGACAACTCGCGCAGCCGGGCGATAAAACGGCACAGCCCCTCGGGCGATGAGAATTCCGAATGGCCCGGCGGGCTGATGCAATCCTGCCCGACCGGCACGCCACGCGCCTCGGCGATCGCCTCGGTCACCTTGGCGCCGAGCAGGATGCCGCCATGCCCGGGCTTGGCCCCCTGGCTCAGCTTGATTTCGATCATCCTGACCTGATCATCGGCGGCTGTCTGCGCAAACCGTTCGGGATCGAACGCGCCTTCGGGCGTGCGGCAGCCGAAATAGCCCGATCCGATCTGCCAGACCAGGTCGCCGCCATGCTTGCGATGAAACCGCGAGATCGACCCCTCGCCGGTGGTATGGGCAAACCCGCCGATCTTCGCCCCCCAGTTCAGCGCCTCGATCGCGTTGGGCGAAAGCGCGCCATAGGACATCCCCGAGATATTGAGCGGCGAGGCATCATAGGGTTGCGTGCAATCCGGCCCGCCGATGCGGACCCGGAAATCATGGCTGTCCAGATGGGTGGGGGCCATGGAATGGTTGATCCATTCATGGCCCACCGCATTCACGTTGCGCAGCGTGCCGAACGGGCGCAGCCCCTCGATCCCCTTGGCGCGGCGATAGACAAGTGCGCGCTGTTCGCGCGAATAGGGGGTCTCATCGTGATCGCTTTCGAGGAAATACTGCCGGATCTCGGGGCGGAAATGCTCGAACAGGAAGCGCAGCCGCGCCGAGATCGGATAGTTCTTGAGCACCGCCCGCCGGGTCTGGAAGAAGTCGCTGAGACCGATCAGCGCGACAATCCCCGCAAGCCCTGCCAGAACCCCGCCCCAGAAGGGCAGCCAGAACGCCAGCGCCAGCCCCACGGGCACCAGTAACAGGCTGATGATCAACGGAATATATCGCAACGGTCCCTCCCCCGGTCTCGACCCGCAATGTTTTTCATTGTCGCACGGATCTTGGCCAAGGTCGCCTGTTTTTGCCTCGGGATCAAGCATCCCGCGCCACCCGCCCGCCCGAACGGCCCTTGCGCCATTGGTCATGCTGCCCTGTCGAAAGGAATGTCATGCCGGACGCCATCGCCGGCGCCGTGGCCGGGGCGATCGACACCGTGCCGCCCCCGCTCACCGATCAGGCCGGGGATCGCCTCACCGCCGATCCGCGCGACATGCCACAAAGAAAAAGAGGGGGCCGTGGCCCCCTCGAGTCTCGCGGATCGGGTCTTTGATTGACTGCCCGATTTTGGTTGTTGCCTGTCTCCGATCCGCGTCCGGGGCGAGCGCACCCGCCCCTGAACCTTCAGCTACACCCGCTCGTCGCGCCACAGGTGTTGCATTTCATGCAGGTGCCGTTCCTGACCAGTGTGTAGTTGCCGCACTCGCCGCAAGCCTCGCCCTCATAGCCCTGCATCCGCGCCTTGGTGCGCGCATCCATCGGCACCGTCCCCGAGGCGACAGCCGTCGCGGCGGTCGATGCGGCCATCACCGCGCCCGCCGTTCCCGCGGCCTGCGGCACCAGCGTGTTGAGCGCGGCAACCGGATCGCTGCCGTTCATCGCGGTGCCACCGACCGCCTGCCCGCCCTGGAACACCACCAGTTCCTGCGGCAACCGCTTGCGCAGATACCCGGTCGAGCTGATCTGCTTGAGCACTTCGAGCGAGCGCGAGGCGGCGCTTGGCGACATCTCCTTGATGTTCGACACCCCCTCTTCCTCGCCCCGTCCCAGATCGTCGAAGCTCGCGCCTTGCGGTTTCACATGCGCCAGATCGGTCCGGTCGAGATAGCTCACAGCCAGTTCGCGGAAGATGTAATCGAGGATCGAGGTCGCGTTCTTGATGCTGTCATTGCCCTGCACCATGCCCGCCGGTTCGAACTTGGTGAAGGTGAAGGCATCGACGAATTCCTCCAGCGGCACACCGTATTGCAGGCCGACGCTGACGGCGATGGCGAAATTGTTCATCATCGCCCGGAAACCGGCGCCTTCCTTGTGCATGTCGATGAAGATCTCGCCAAGCTGGCCATCCTCGTATTCGCCGGTGCGCAGGTAGACCTTGTGCCCGCCGACGATCGCCTTCTGGGTATACCCCTTGCGACGTTCCGGCATCTTCTCGCGGTTCGAGCGCACGATCTCCTTGATCACCACCTTCTCGATGACCTTCTCGGCCAGAACGGCGGCCTTCTCGTGGTTCGACCCGCTTTCCAGCACCTCCTGCGCGTCCTCGTCATCCTCGACCAGCGCCGCCGCCAGCGGCTGGCTGAGTTTCGAGCCGTCACGATAAAGCGCGTTCGCCTTCACCCCCAATGACCAGCTCAGCTCATACGCCTTCTGGCAATCCTCGATGGTGGCATCGTTGGGCATGTTGATCGTCTTCGAGATCGCCCCCGAGATGAAACTCTGCGCGGCGGCCATCATGTGGATATGCGACTCGGTGCCGAGATAGCGCTTGCCGGTCTTGCCACAGGGGTTGGCGCAGTCGAAGACGTGGTAATGCTCGGTCTTCAGATGCGGCGCCCCTTCAAGGGTCATGGTGCCACAGACATGATCGTTCGCCGCGTCGATATCGGCGCGCGAGAACCCCAGATGCCGCAGCAGGTCGAAGGTCGGATCGTTGAGCTTTTCGGCCGGGATGCCCAGCGTCTGCATGCAGAACTCCGCACCCAGCGTCCACTGGTTGAAGACAAAGCGGATGTCGAAGGCGCTGCCCAGCGCCGCCTCGACCTTGTCGATCTCGCGTTGCGTGAAACCGTGCCCCGCAAGCGTGCCGTGGTTGATCGCCGGCGCCTGGCCCATCGAGCCGTGACCGACCGCATGGGCGATGATTTCCTCGATCTGCGCCGAGCCATAGCCGAGCTTGGCAAGTGCTGCGGGCACCGACTGGTTGATGATCTTGAAATACCCGCCCCCGGCCAGTTTCTTGAACTTCACCAGCGCGAAATCTGGCTCGATCCCGGTGGTGTCGCAATCCATGACCAGGCCGATCGTGCCGGTCGGCGCGATCACCGATACCTGCGCATTGCGATAGCCATGCGCCTCGCCCAGCTTGAGCGCCTCGTCCCAGACCGCCATCGACAGATCGACCAGCCGTGCCTCGGGGCAGTTGCGCAGATCGAGCGGCACGGGTTTGACCTCAAGACCCTCATAGCCCTCGGTCGCACCATAGGCGGCGTTGCGGTGGTTGCGGATGACCCGCAACATGTGCTCCGCGTTGCGCGCATAGCCCGGGAAGGCGCCCAACTCGCCCGCCATCTCGGCCGAGGTCGCATAGCTGACGCCGGTCATGATCGCGGTCAGCGCGCCGCACATCGCGCGGCCCTCGTCGCTGTCATAGCCCAGCCCCATGTTCATCAAGAGGCCGCCGATATTGGCATAGCCAAGCCCCAGCGTGCGGAAATCATAGGAGCGCTGGGCGATTTCCTTGGACGGAAACTGCGCCATCAGCACCGAGATTTCGAGCGTCACGGTCCAGAGCCGCGTCGCATGCATGTAATCCTCGGATTGGAACTCGCCGTCCTTGAGGAAGGTCAGCAGGTTCATCGAGGCAAGGTTGCAGGCCGTGTCATCGAGGAACATGTATTCCGAACACGGGTTCGAGCCACGGATCGCGCCATCCGCCGGGCAGGTGTGCCAGGCGTTGATCGTGTCGTGATACTGGATGCCCGGATCGGCACAGGCCCATGCGGCATGGCCCACCTGTTCCCAGAGGTCGCGCGCCTTGATGGTCTTGGCGACCGTCCCGTCGGTGCGGCGGATCAACTCCCAATCGGCATCATCCTTGACCGCCTTGAGGAACGCATCGGTCACCCGGATCGAGTTGTTCGAGTTCTGGCCGGAGACCGACGCATAGGCCTCGGAATCCCAATCGGTGTCATAGGTGGGAAACTCGATCGAGCCATAGCCCTGGCGCGCATAATCCAGCACCCGTTTGACATAGGTTTCGGGGATCGCGACCTTCTTGGCGTCGCGGATCGCCGCTTTCAGCCCCGTGTTCACCTTGGGGTCGGTGGCGTCGTCCAATGCCCCGTCCCAGGCCCGGATCGCGGCGAAGATCCCGTTGAGCTTCTGCTCGTGCATCTTCGAGCCGGCGACGATGCTCGCAACCTTCTGCTCTTCCTTGACCTTCCAGTTGATGTATTCCTCGATATCGGGGTGATCCGCATCGACGATCACCATCTTGGCGGCGCGGCGCGTGGTGCCGCCCGACTTGATCGCGCCCGCCGCGCGGTCGCCGATCTTGAGGAACCCCATCAGCCCCGAGGACTTGCCCCCGCCCGACAGTCTCTCGCCCTCGGCGCGCAGGCTGGAGAAATTGGTGCCGGTGCCCGAGCCATACTTGAACAGCCGCGCCTCGCGCACCCACAGATCCATGATGCCGCCATCGCTCACCAGATCGTCGGCAACACTCTGGATGAAACAGGCATGCGGCTGCGGATGCTCATAGGAACTTGTCGACCTGGTAAGCTTGCCGGTCTTGAAATCGACATAGTAATGGCCCTGTCCCGGCCCGTCGATGCCATAGGCCCAGTGCAGGCCGGTGTTGAACCATTGCGGGCTGTTGGGCGCGGCCATCTGGGTGGCCAGCATGAAGCGCATCTCGTCGAAATAGGCCTGGGCGTCTTCCTCGGTCGAGAAATAGCCGCCCTTCCAGCCCCAATAGGCCCAGGCCCCCGCCAGCCGGTCGAACACCTGCCTGGCCGAGGTCTCGCTGCCATTCTCCACGTCATCGCCATCCGCGACCGAGCGCCAGAGGAATTCGGGCACGCCCTTTTCCGCGACCCGCTTGAGCTTGGCCGGCACGCCGGCCTTGCGGAAATATTTCTGCGCGATCACGTCCGATGCGACCTGGCTCCAACTGCTCGGCACCTCGACCTCGTCGAGACGGAACACGATGGTGCCGTCGGGATTGCGGATCTCCGACGCCGTGGTGACAAAGTCGATCTCGGCATATGCGTCCTGCCCGGCCTTGGTGAATCTTCTTTCGATTTTCATTGCTGCCCCATGAATTTTCAGCTTCCAGTCCCCGTTCCGCCCGCCGCAGATGCGAGAGAGCGCGCCGTTCTCAGGATGTGACAGGGCAAGCTCAGATCCCAACGACCCGCATCCCGCGCCGAAGGCGGTATCGGCCCGCATGTTCTGCGACCAGGGTCCGACTGTTCTTTTTTCCCTGCCTGTCCCTCGAGGGCCACTATATGTTGTGTCCTCCCGACCGGCCTACACAAACTGGCGTAGGGAGCCCCCGAAGGTCAACTGCTTTATTTTCAAAACTGGCCGATTTTGCGGTTGACCGTGACAGCGACGCCGGATCGGCAAAACCCGGGTGATTCATCCACAGGGCGAGTCGATGGACGGGCGCGAAAAGGCCCGCCATGGCCGGTTCGCGAAACGGCTTGATTTCCGCACCTTTACCGCTCGGAATTGAAGGTCACCCCACCCCGGCAGGCCCAAAAGGCTGCGCCCGGGCACCACCACTCGGGGGTGACGAAAGTTTTTTCCTGATCGGAATCGGGTGTCACGAAAACGACACGCAAAGCTGCATCGCAATAGCGCCGGGGCGATTCTTTCGCCCCCTCCGCCCGCCGGTTCCCGCACCCCGGTTCAGCCTCCGGTTCAGCCTCCCGACCGCCCCCGGCGCCCACCGCGCCGCCCGGTGCGGCGCGCCTGCCCCAGCCCCTCGCGCAGCACCTGCGTCATCGGGTGGTCCCGCTCCGCACCATATCGCTCGATCAGCACGGCAATCGCCTCGCCGGCTTCGAGATCCTCGGGCAGGCTCAATGCCCAGTCGAGGAAGATCGTCCGGCATTCGGCCATTTGGATGCCCTCGATCCGGTAGGATTCGAATATCAGCCCCTTGGGGTCGAACCTGTCACCTTTCACCCGTTCTTCTCCTCGGACTCGCACGCGATCGCCGCCTCGATCACCGTCTCGGCGCGCCCGGCCAGTTCGGCCAGCCGCGCGCCGAGATCGTCCAGCCTGTCCATCCCGGTCTCCCGCATCAGCATCGCCGCGCCCCCGCCGCCCAGCGCGTCGGGCCGCAACGGCTTGTCGCTCAGCAGTTTCGACACCGCCTGCACCTGCCAGCAAAGCGTATAAGACGCCTCCAATGCTGCGCGATCCGCGTCACTCAACCAGCCACTTGCGACAGCAGCCTCCAACCCCTCGGCCACCGACCGCCCCGGCACCGCCCCCATCAACGCCCCGGCCTGCGCCACCAGTTCGATATCCTGCATCCGCCCCGGGCCGATCTTGGCCTCCCACGGGCCCTCTGGCGCCTTGGCCGCTGCGATCCGCGCCCGCATCCGGGCCAACTCGCGCAGGATCCCGGCCCGGTCGCCCGACTTCTCGGCCAGAACCGCGCAGCGGAACGCCTCCACATCCGCGCCAAGCCCGGGCTCGCCGGCCACCACCCGCGCCCGGGTCAGCGCCATGTGCTCCCAGACCCAGGCCTCGTTGCTCTGATAGGCGCGAAACGCCTCCCAGCTGGTCGCCACCGGGCCCTGGTTGCCCGACGGGCGCAGCCGCATGTCGACCTCGTAAAGCCGCCCCTCGGCCATCGGCGCCGTCACTGCCGTGATCAGCGCCTGCGTGAGGCGCGCGTAATAGGGCCGCGCCGCCAGCGGGCGCCGCCCCTCCGACATCTCGACGCCGTCCGGGTCGTAAATCACGATCAGGTCCAGATCGGACCCCGCATTCAGCCGCGCCGCACCAAGGCTCCCCATTCCCAGAACACAGGCCCCCCGCCCGGGCGGGTCGCCGTGCTTTTGCGCAAACTGCGCCACCACCTCAGGCCAGAGGGCCGCCAGCGACGCCCCGGCAAGGTCGGCATAGTGCCGCCCGGCCTCCCCGGCATCGATCAGCCCGCGCAGGTGATGCACACCGATGCGGAAATGCCATTCCTTGGCCCAGCGCCGCGCGAAATCAAGCTTGCGCTCGTAATCCGCCTCGCCCTCCAGCCGCGCGCCCAACTCCTCGGTCAGCGCCGCCGCCCCCGGCCAGTCGGCAAAGAAATCGCCCCCGATCACCGCATCGAACACGCCTGCATTGCGCGACAGGTGCCGCGCCAGCGCCGGCGACGTGCCGACGATATCGACCAGCAGGTCGATCAGTTGCGGATTGGCCTCGAACAGCGAGAAGACCTGCACCCCCGCGGGCAGCCCCGCAAGGAACCCGTCAAAGGCGATCAGCGCATCCTCGGGCTGGGCGGTGTCCTGCAACTTGCGCAGGATCTCGGGGCGCAACCGGTTGAAGATCGTCACCGCCCGCTCCGAACGCAACGCCGGATAGGTGGTCCAGCGCGACACCACCGGATGATCGGCCAGCGGCTCCGGCGCGGGGGCCGCGCCACCCTCACCGGGCGCAAAGAAACTCTCGATCAACTCATGCACCTCGTCGATGCGCGCGCGCAGCGCCGCCTCGAACTCGGCCTGCGTCTGCCCGGACATCGCCGCGATCCGCGCGATCCCGTCCTCGACGGTCGGCAGGCGGTGGGTCTGGGCATCGTTGACCATCTGGATGCGGTGCTCGATCTCGCGATGCGCCCGGTAATGCGCCGCCAGCGTCTCGGCCGCCGCCTCCGGCACCCAGCCCTTTTCGGCCAGCACAAGCAGCCCCTCGACCGTGCCGCGCACCCGCAGATCGCGGTCGCGCCCGCCGGCGATGATCTGCCGCGTCTGGGTAAAGAACTCGATCTCGCGAATGCCGCCCCGGCCCAGCTTCATGTCATGGCCCGGCAGCACCAGCTTGCCGCCCAGCCCCTTGTGCTCGCGAATGCGCAGCCGCATGTCATGGGCGTCCTGGATGGCCGCGAAATCGAGATGCTTGCGCCACACGAACGGGCGCAAAATCTCCAGGAACCGCTCCCCCGCCGCGATGTCGCCTGCCGCAGGGCGCGCCTTGATATAGGCCGCGCGCTCCCAGGTGCGGCCCAAGCTCTCGTAATAGGTCTCGGCGGCGGCCATGGCGATGCAGACCGGCGTGACGCTGGGATCGGGGCGCAGCCGCAGATCGGTGCGAAACACATAGCCCTCGCCGGTCATGTCCGACAGCATCGCCGCCATCTTGCGCGTCGCGCGCACGAACCCCGCCCGCGCCTCCATGTAATCGTCGCGCTCGAAGCGGCTCTCGTCGAACAGGCAGATAAGGTCGATATCCGAGGAATAGTTCAACTCCCCCGCCCCCATCTTGCCCATCGCCAGCGCCACCCAGCCCGCGCAGGTCTCAAGATCTTCCTCGCCCATGCCGGGCAGCTTGCCACGCCTTATCTCGGGCTCAAGTGCGGCGCGCATCGCCAATTGCACCGCCAGATCGGCAAACCGCGTAAGCGCGCCGGTCACCTCTTCCAGCGCCCAGACACCGCCCAGATCGGCCAGCCCGGTGAGCAGCGCCACCCGTCGCTTGGTCCGGCGCAGCTCCCTGCCCAGATCGCCCGGCCCGACCTCGCCCAGCCGGGAAAACTCCACCGCCAGCGCCGCTTCGGGATCGTCCAGTGCCCCTTCCAGCCAGTCGCGCTCCTTCTCCAGCAGACCGCCCAGATAGGGGCTGCACCCGCCCGCCCCCTCGATCAGGGCGGCCAGATCGCCCCCGACCCCCGGCACCAGCGCCCGCGCCTCCGCGCCACGATCCGGGTCAAAGCCAATCGGCAGGCGGGTGATGCGGGATGCGAAACTCATGGCGCCAGCTTTGCGCGGTCCGTCGAATGTCGTCAATGACTTGGCCCATTGCATTCGCCACCCGGCGCCGTAGGGTGGGTTTTCAAACCCACCATCCCCCTGTCAACGGACCGCACAATGTCGAAATCCCTCAAACGCGTTCGCGCCGCGCTCGACGGACATGCCGCCGAGATCGTCGAGGCCGGCGAGTGCCGCACCGCGCAGATGGCCGCCGATGCGGTCGGCTGCCATGTCGACCAGATCGCCAAGTCGATCATCTTTCGCGGCGCAACCTCGGGCCGCGTGGTGCTCTTCATCACCGCCGGCGGCAATCAGGTCGATCATGCCCGCGCCACCGCGCTGGCCGGCGAAGACCTGGGCAAGGCCGATGCGGCCCTCATCCGCGAACAGACCGGCTTTGCCATCGGCGGGGTCGCGCCGATCGGGCATCTCAACCCGATCCGCGCCTTTCTCGATCCCCGCCTGCTCGAGTTCGAAACCGTCTGGGCCGCCGCCGGCACGCCGCGCCACGTGTTTTCGATCCCGCCCCGCGATCTCGAAACCATGTCGGGCGCGCAGGTTGCGGATTTTACCCTTTGAGTTCCCTACGCAAGGGCAGCACACGGCCGCGGTCGGGTGCTCACGACATCAGCGCAGGGCAGTTTATCTTGCAACGTCATCCCGCACCCGAAGCGATGCGCAACCCCTCGAAAGCACCCGGCCGGGGGGCGGCCAGGTGCTGACCGGGCGGCTTTGCCGCCGTTCCGGGCGAGTGAACTGGCTCAAAGGCGATACGCAAGTATGATACAATATCTTGATATAAAATCATTTTCCAAGATAATGTAAAAAACATTCACATACACCCTTGCCAAACCCGCCCACAGCCCCGACATTGGAGATGTGAAAGGCATTAACATCACCCGCCCGACACAAGAGTTCGACAAACGGAGAGTGACATGACAACCGCAACGCACAGCACATCCTCCCCCGCCCCGGTCGCGTGGCTCCGGCGGGCCGAGGATTGGCTCGACAGCAAGGGCAAGGGCGCATGGATCGCCGCCATGGTGCTTGGCTTCATCCTTTTCTGGCCCATCGGCCTCGCCCTTCTCGCCTACATGATATGGAGCAAACAGATGTTCAAAGGATGCGCACAACGCCGCCAACGCGGCCACCACACGGCCTATCGCAGTTCGGGCAATTCCGCCTTCGACGCCTACAAGGACGACACGCTGCGCCGCCTCGAAGACGAGCAGAAACAGTTCGAGAGCTTTCTCGAACGCCTGCGCGCCGCCAAGGACAAGGCCGAGTTCGACCAGTTCATGGACGACCGCGCCCGCGACGCCGCCCGCGCCCGCAGCAGCGAACCCCCGCAGGACCGGCGCGAAACCGGGCCCGAAGGCTGGCAACAGGCCTGACCCCCGCGCTACACCGACCACCCGGCCCCCGATCAGGGGGCCGGCTCTTTTCCATCAAGGCCCCTCACCCCATATCATGATGATGAGCGACCACATCCCCGACCCTCCCCCCGACTGGCACCTGCCCGACCCGCAGTTCCAGCCCGAGTTCTACGCCGATGTGCCGCTCAAACGGCTCATCGCGTTTTTCGTCGATACCCTGCTGATCCTCGCCCTGACCGTCATCGTGGCCCTGCTCAGCCTCGGACTGGCGCTGATCCTGATCCTGCCGCTGTGGTGGCTGCTGAATTTCGCCTATCGCTGGGTGACCATCACCCAGGGCTCGGCGACACCGGGCATGCGCCTCGTCGCGCTCGAACTGCGCGACCGGCTCGGCCGCCCGCTCGACCAGGTGCTGGCGCTCCAGCACACGCTCGGCTTCATGCTCTCGATCACCTTCTTCCCGCTCCAGGTGATCTCGGTCGCACTCATGCTCACCGACGCGCGCAAACAGGGGCTCACCGACAAACTCCTCGGCACCGTCGCGCTCAACCGCCGCGCCGGGTATTGAAGCGTTTCGGGAAACACCCGATACAGCCAGCATCGCAAACCGCCCGCGAGTGCGGCGCGTGGCAGGGCAATTGCCGCTCGGCATTTTCCCGTTCCCCCACAAGTCACATTTGAATCAAAGCTTGGAGAACGGCGAACCTGTTGTTATCGTCCTGATGACACACCACATCTGACCGACATGCGCCATACACTCCCACTCGCTCCGCAATTCTACGTGACCGCGCCCCAGCCCTGCCCCTATCTCGAGGGCCGGATGGAGCGCAAACTGTTCACCGCCCTGCAAGGCGACAATGCCGAGCGCCTCAACGACGCGCTCTCCAAGCAGGGGTTCCGGCGCTCGCAGAACGTGCTCTACCGCCCCTCCTGCGCCGAATGCGCGGCCTGTCTCTCGGCCCGTATCCGGGTGGCCGATTTCACCCCCTCGAAAAGCCAGAAGCGCACCCTGCGCCGCAACCGCGCATTGGAACGCCGCACCACCAGCCCCTGGGCGACCGAGGATCAATACGAGCTCTTCCGCCGCTATCTCGACAGCCGCCACGCCGATGGCGGCATGGCCGACATGGACGTGTTCGAATTCGCCGCCATGATTGAGGAAACCCCGATCCGCAGCCGCGTCATCGAATATGCCGAAGCCGAGACCGGCGCGCTCACCGCCGTGTGCCTGACCGATGTGCTCGATGACGGGCTCTCGATGGTCTATTCCTTCTTCGAGCCGGGCCGCCCGCGCGACAGTCTCGGCACTTATATCATCCTCGACCATATCGAGATCGCCCGCGAGGCCGGCCTGCCCTACGTCTATCTCGGCTACTGGGTGCCCGGCTCGCCCAAGATGGGCTACAAGGCCAAGTTCTCGGGGCTGGAGATCTATCGCGGCGGCAGCTGGGAGCCGGTCCGAAACCCAAGCGCCTATGCCGCCGACACCCACCCGCTCTCGACCGATCCGATCGCCGAACAGGTGGCCAACATCTCGCTGCCCGACATGCGCGGCGACCGGTTCCGGCGCTAGGATGCGGACTCATAATGCCTTGCCCAGAGGCGGGAGCAAGCCATGAGCACCGCAGCGAGATAGTTGCGGGCGGATTTCTCGTAGCGTGTCGCGATCTTGCGGAAGTGTTTGAGCTTGTTGAAGAACCTCTCCACGAGGTTGCGCTGCCGATAGATCGCGGGATCGACCGAGCGTTGCACCTTGCGGTCGCGCTGGGTCGGGATGTGGCCGCGTCCGCCATGCGCGGCGATCAGCTCGAGGATCGCGCGGGCGTCGTAGCCCCGATCCGCCACCACATCGCCCGG
>JAABTV010000053.1 GCA_011389685.1 Paracoccaceae bacterium | reverse complement strand
CGGGCGGGGTGGCGGGCGGGGGCGGGCGGGTGGGCCGACCGCCATCCCGCCCGGCCCGGATCAGTTGCCGGCGCTTTCCATCTTGCGATGCGCGATCACCTCTTCCAGCCAGCCCAGCTTCATCTCGGGCACGGAACTCAGCAACAGGTCGGTGTAATCATCGAACGGCGGGCTCAGAACCTCGCTCTTGGTGCCGTATCGCACCACCTTGCCCTGATACATCACCGCGATCGAATCCGCGATCGCCCGCACCGTGGCCAGGTCGTGCGTGATGAAGAGATAGGCCACGTTCTCGACCTTCTGGAGGTCGAGCAGCAGCTTGAGAATCCCGTCCGCCACCAGCGGATCGAGCGCGCTCGTCACCTCGTCGCAGATGATAAGCTTCGGCTCCGCCGCCAGCGCCCGGGCGATGCAGACGCGCTGCTTCTGCCCGCCCGACAATTCCGCCGGGTAGCGGTCGATGAACCCCGCACCCATCTCGATCTCGTCGAGCAGTTCCTGGATCCGCTTGCGCTTCTTCTCGCCCCGCATGCCGAAATAGAATTCCAGCGGCCGCCCGACGATGGTGCCCACGGTCTGGCGCGGGTTCATCGCCACGTCGGCCATCTGATAGATCATCTGCAATTCGCGCAGGTCTTCGCGGCTCCGGCTGGGAAGGTCGGGCGACAGGGTGCGCCCGGCGAACTCGATCCGCCCCGCGCTCGGCGGCAGAAGCCCGGTGATCACCCGCGCCAGCGTCGATTTCCCGGATCCGCTCTCGCCCACCACGGCCAGCGTCTGACCGGGGCTCAACTCGACGTTCACATCATGCAGAACATCGAATACCGTGCCCTTGTAGCGCGCGGTGATGTTCTCGCATCGCAACACCGGCTCGGGGTTGTGCGCTTTCTCCTCGTGCTCGATCGAACGCACCGAAACCAGCGCCTTGGTATACTCTTCGCGCGGCGCGTTGATGATCTGCTCGGTGCTGCCATATTCCACCATCTCGCCCATCTTGAGCACCATGATGTCATCGCTCACCTGCGCCACCACGGCCAGATCATGGGTGATGTAGAGAGCCGCGACCCCGGTGTCGCGGATCGCTTCCTTGATCGCCATCAACACGTCGATCTGCGTGGTCACATCGAGCGCGGTGGTGGGCTCGTCGAACACCACCAGCTCGGGCTCGGGACACAGCGCCAGCGCCGTCATGCAGCGCTGCAACTGCCCGCCCGACACCTGGTGCGGATAGCGGTTGCCGATCTTGTCGGGCTCGGGCAGCCCCAGCTTGGCAAACAGCTCCACCGCCCGTTTCTCGGCCTTGCGGCGCGAGAACTTGCCGTGTTCGACCGAGGCTTCGACCACCTGATCCATGATCTTGAGGGCCGGGTTGAACGAGGCCGCCGCCGACTGGCTGACATAGGTCACCTCGCCGCCGCGCAGCCGCCGCACATCGCGCAGCCCCGTTTTCAGGATGTCACGCCCGTTGACCCAGACCTCGCCACCGGTGATCGTCACCCCGCCACGGCCATAGGCCATGGTGGCCAGCCCGATCGTGGACTTGCCCGCGCCGCTCTCGCCGATCAGGCCAAGAACCTTGCCCCGCTCAAGCTCGAAATCGATACCATGCACGATCTCGATGTCATGCGGCGGCGCGTCGGGCGGATAGACCGTCGCGCCGATCTTGAGGCCGCGCACCTTTACCAGAGCATCGCTCATCCCCGCCCCCCTTTCAGGCTCGTCGTGCGGTTCAGGATCCAATCCGCGACAAGGTTCACGCTGATCGCCAGCGTCGCGATCGCCACCGCCGGATAAAGCGCGGCACCGATGCCGTAATTGATCCCGTCGGCGTTCTCTTTCACGATCCCGCCCCAATCGGCGGCGGGCGGCTGGATACCCAGCCCGAGGAACGACAGCGTCGAGATGAACAGCACCATGAAGATGAAGCGCAGCCCCATCTCCGCCACCAGCGGCGACAGGGCATTGGGCAGGATCTCGCGAAAGATCACCCAGATCCGCCCCTCGCCGCGCAGCTTTGCGGCCTCGACGAAATCCATCACGTTGATATCCGCCGCCACCGCCCGGCTCAGGCGAAACACCCGCGTGCTGTCGAGAAAGCCCATCACCAGCACCAGCACCGGAATCGTGACCGGCATCACCGACAGAACCACCAGTGCAAAGATCAGCGACGGGATCGACATGATCAGATCGACAAAGCGCGACAGCGCCTGATCGACCCAGCCGCCCATCACCGCCGCCAGGAAACCGAAGGTCGCGCCGGTGGTGAACGAGATGAAGGTCGCCACGGTGGCGATGAAGATCGTCGTGCGCCCGCCATAGATCATCCGGGTCAGGAGGTCGCGCCCGATATTGTCGGTGCCCAGAAGGTGATTGCCGCTCGATGGCTCCCACACGTCTCCGACCACCTCGGCCATGCCATAGGGCGCGATCCAGGGCGCAAAGATCGCCATCAGGAAATAGAGCGCGGTAAAGAACAGGCCGATCGCCGCGGCCATTGGAATGGTCTTGATCATTTCGGGTGCCTCAGTCTCGGATTGGTCAGGATCGAAACGATATCGGCCACGAGGTTGAGCCCGATATAGACCGCCGCAAAGACCAGCCCACAGGCCTGCACCACCGGCACGTCCCGTTTGCTCACGTGATCGACCAGGTATTGACCCATCCCCGGATAGACGAACACCACCTCGATCACCACCACCCCCACCACCAGGTAGGCAAGGTTGAGCATCACCACGTTGACCACCGGTGCGATCGAATTGGGGAACGCATGGCGCCAGATGATCTTGAACATCGTCAGCCCCTTGAGTTCCGCCGTCTCGATATAGGCCGATTGCATCACGTTGAGGATCGCCGCCCGTGTCATCCGCATCATGTGCGCAAGGATCACAAGCGTGAGCACCAAGACCGGCAGGGCAATCGCGTCCAGCTTGGTGAGCACATCTGCATCCGGGCGGAACCCGACCGCCGTCGGATTGAGCCAGCGGAACTGAACCCCGAGAAAGAACATCACCACATAGGCAATCAGGAACTCGGGCACCGAGATCGAGGCCAGCGTGACTCCCGAGATCAACTTGTCGGGCCACCGATCGCGAAAGCGCACCGCCAGAAGGCCGAGGAAAATCGCCAGCGGAACCGAGATCAGCGCCGCCCAGAAGGCCAGGAACAGCGTGTTCTCGAGCCGCGAGCCCATCGTCGAGGCGATATCCTGCCCCGACGTGAGCGACGTGCCCAGATCGCCCTGAACCACACCGCCCAGCCAGGCGAGATACCGTTGCAACGGCGGATCGTTCAGGCCCATGTCACGGCGAAGATTGGCCAGCGCCTCGGGCGTGGCCGACTGGCCAAGGATGGCCTGTGCCACGTCTCCGGGCAGGATGATCGTGCCGGCGAAGATCAGCACCGACACGAAAAACAGCAGGAGCAGGCCCAGCGAAATCCGCTGGGCCAGCAGTCTTACAACGGGCGACATCCTATGCCGCGACCCACATGCGCAGCGGCGCGTAGGAATTCATCAGCGCAAAGCCCGCGACACCCGTCTCCCAACCCGCGACCCGGTCGGTCGTCGCGTCGAGGAAGTCGTTGAACATCGGACAGATCAACCCCCCCTCGTTGCGCACGAGCATGCCCATGTCGGCATACATCTGCTTGCGCTTGGCGGTGTCGAGCTCGGCACGCGCGGCCAGCAACAACTGGTCGAACTTCTCGTTATGGAAGCGCGTGTCGTTCCAGTCCGCGGTGGACAGGTAGGCCGTGGTGAACATCTGGTCCTGCGTCGGCCGCCCGCCCCAATAGGAGGTGCAGAACGGCTGCGCATTCCAGACTTCCGACCAATAACCGTCATTGGGCTCGCGCTTGATCTCGACATTGATCCCCGCCCCGGCACAGCTTTGCTGGAACAGCGCCGCCGCATCCGGCGCACCGGGGAACGAATTGTCCGAGGTGCGCAACAGGATCGACCCCTCATAGCCCGATTTCTTCATGTGGAACGCGGCCTTGTCGGGGTCGTATTCGCGCTGCTCGAACTCGGTATAAAGCGGATAGGAGGCGTTGATCGGCGTGTCGTTGCCGACCGAGCCATAGCCATGCAGGATCTTGTCGACCATCTCCTCGCGGTTGATCCCGTATTTCAGCGCCATGCGCACATCGTTGTCGGCAAAGGGCGCGGTGTCGCAATGCATGATGAACACGTAATGCCCCGGGCCGGATGTCTTGTGCACGGTGACGTTGGGCGCGCGCTCGACAAGGCCGGCGGTGCGCGGCGGCACCCGGTCGATCATGTCCACCTGTCCCGATTGCAGCGCCGCGACACGGGCGGTGTTGTCGTTGATCACCAGAAGCTCGATCTCGGCGGCATGGCCCGTGTCACCCCAGTAGTCGGGGTTCTTTTCGGCCACGATCCGCACACCCATCTCAGCCTCTTTCACGATATAGGGGCCAGTGCCGATCGCCGCGTCGGGCGCGTCCTTGCCACCGCCCGGCTGGATCGCCAGGTGATAATCGGCCAGAAGATAGGGCAGGTCGGCATTGGCGCTGTTGAGCTCGACAACCACGCTGTCGCCATCGGCGCGCACATTGGTGATGTCGCGCAACAGGCCCAGCGCGCCCGACTTGGCCTCGTCATCCGAATGGCGCTCGATCGTGGCGACAACGTCCTCGGCCGTGACCGGCTTGCCGTTCGAGAAGGTGATGCCCTCACGGATCTTGAAGGTCCAGGTCTTGGCATCCGCCGACGCCGAGAAGCTCTCGGCGACCTTGCCCTGGATGCTGCCGTCATCGCCCAGCTCGGTCAGGCTCTCCCCCCAGAGCCGGATCGCCATCAGCGCCACCTGGTTGGTGGCCAGCGCCGGATCGAGGCTGTCGGTGGTCGACCCGCCCTGAAGGCCAAGCCGCATGATGCCGCCCTTTTGCGGCCCCGCCGCGTGAACCGCATCGGCCAGCATCGTGCTGGCCGCCGCCGCCGTCACACCCACGGCCGCCGCGCGGCCCATGAACTCACGCCGCGAGATCCGGCCCATCGTCGCGCTCACCTTGAGATAGTCGAGATAATCTTTCATGTCGGTCTCCCTGTTTGTTCTTGCGTCACGGTGGTCCGGACCCGGTCCGGCGTTATTAACTCAAGAGTCAATCAAACCGCATCCCCCCCGAGGCTTCAAGAAATTTCTGGAAAAACTTCGCCTCGTGTTCGATCACATTCCGTCGCGCGGGATGCTGTCCGTGATGTCCTTTTGATAGACCAATGTGTCATTTTCGTAAGCTTCCAGCCGTGCAGTAACATGAAATGCCCCGCGATCCGACCACATTTCGGCAAAAGTTTCGGTCCGCAGCATCATGTCACCGCGGCCGGTCTCCTCGGTCCAGTGGGTGATGCCGCGCGCGCTCAGCGGGTCATCGGGGTGAATCACCCAGCGCTCGCGCGACGTGCCCCCCGAGATCAGCCCGTGATCCAGATCGCGCCGCTTCCCGAAATCATCCTCGATGATCAGAGTCACAAGACCACTCGACAAATCCTCCTCGACCCGGCGGATATTCTCCGGCGCGCGCAACTCCTCAACCTGCCAGGGCGTCACATCCTCGTCCACCGGCGGAAACGCCCATTCGTCGGCCTCCGCCCGCGCCCGCACCGGCAGATCCAGCACCCCGCCCGCGATGGTCACGCCCACCGCCTCGGGCGAGGGCCACAGCAGCGGCCAATAAGCCGTGCTCACCGCCACCGCGATCCTGTGCCCCTCGGGCACCCGATAGGCGATATGGTCAAGCACCACCTCGACCTCCACCGCGTCGCCCGACAGCATCGGCTCGGGCACCGCGTGGCCGTTCCGATGGGTGAGGTTCAACACGCCATAGGTGATCCGCGTGCGCACCCCGTCCGGGTGCACATGGGCGAGCCGCACCGCGATCTGCCCCTGCGCCCGGTCCGCCGACAGGCGCAATCGCACCTTGGGCGCCCCCAGGATATCGCGGCTTTCACCCAGCGGCGCGCTGATCCAGACCGCCGATCCCGCATCGTCACCGCGCTGATCGCCCGAAAGCTCCGGCCCGCGCCCGATGGCGTAATATTCGCTGCCCCCCATGCCGCAGGTCTGGGGCGAGGTGACGCTCACCGCCTCTTCCCCCGCTCCGCCCAGCACGCCACCCGCGCCCAGCCCGAACCGCTCCGGCACGCCCTGCGTCGCCGCATCCGCGATCCACAGCCCCGCCCGCTCCCGCGCCACCCGGTCCGGGCGATGCCCCTCCATCAGATAGGCGCGATAGGCCGGGTCATCTTCGGCCCCGTTCTCCACGTCCTTCAACCACCGATCCCACCAGCGCCGGGCGACCTGCAGAAACCCGATCCGCGGCTCGGGGCGCGCGATATGCGGGTAAAGATGCACCCAGGGCCCGACGATCCCTTTGGCGCCCGGCAGGTTCTCCACCATCGCCGGCACCGCGTTCCTGTAGCCATCGGCCCAGCCGCCGATCGCCAGAATCTTCGCCCGCAGCGCCCCGTAATCCTCGCAGATACTGCCATGTTTCCAATAGTCGTCCCGCCGCTGATGCCTGAGCCAGGTGCTCAACAGGAACGGCTCCGCCTCCAGCCGCCTGAGCCAGACCTCGCGCCAGTCCGCGCGCAGCGCCGGATCGGGCGGGCGGCTCGAATAGGCCCACATGGTCGAGGACCAGGCCAGATTCTCGTTCAATAGACACCCACCCTTGTAATGAATATCGTCGTTGAAACGATCCACCGTCGAACAGAGCGAGATCACCGCCTTCAAGGGCTCCGGCACCAGCTGCGCCACCTGAAGCCCGTTGAACCCGCCCCAGCTGATCCCCATCATGCCCACACGGCCATTGCACCACGGCTGCGCCGCCAGCCATTCAATCACCGAAACCGCATCGGCCAGTTCCTGCGCGGTGTATTCATCCTCCATCAACCCGTCGCTGTCGCCATTGCCGCGCATGTCCACCCGCACACAGGCATAGCCGCGCCGCGCCATCCACGGGTGGGTGATCTCGTCCCGCGCCACCGTCCCGTCGCGCTTGCGATAGGGCAGGTGCTCGACGATCGCCGGCACCGGAACCTCCATGCAATCCACCGGTCGCCACACCCGGCATGACAACCGCACCCCGTCCGGCATCACGATCCCGAGATCGGCCAGTTCCTCGATGTCACAAATCTCTTCCATCCCACGCGCCCCCGCTTTGTCCGCGCGCAACGTCACGGCCCGCCCGACCCAAGTCAAGCACCCGCCTTTCATCTTGCCGCAAAATACTCCGGGGGTGAGGCCGCAGGCCGAGGGGGCAGCGCCCCCTGCCACCTTTCGAAGCCTGGCAACGCCAGGACAGGATTTCGACGGCCCGGATGGCCGCACCGTTGCGCCCGGAGGGCGCTGCAATCGCCGCCAAGGCGGGCCCCCCGGCTCCGCCTCAATCGAGGTCCAGCTCGCTCAACTCGTTGAGAAGATCCAGCAGCCGCTCCATCTTCTCGCGCCCGAACTGCTCTTCGAGCCGGGCAAAGATCGCCTGGCTCTGCGGGGCCGCCGCCTTGAGCAGCGCAACCCCCTCGGGCGTGATGTCCAGCAGAACCTTGCGCCGGTCGCTCGGATGGTCCTTGCGCCGGATCAACCCCTTGCGCTCGAGGTGCTGCATGATCCGCGTGAGGCTGGGATTGAGCAGGCAGGCCCCCTGCGCAAGGTCCTTGGGATCCATCGTGCCGCGCTCGTCCAGCACCCGCAGCACCCGCCATTGCTGCTCGGTCACATCGACCTTCTGAAGCATCTGGCGGATCGGCGCCATCATCGTCTCGCGCGCCCGCAGCATCGTGATCGGCAGCGAGCGCGACGTCTCCGGCAGATCGGGCCGGTCCGTTTCGGGCCGGTCCGAGTCGGGCCGATCTTTGGCCGGTCGATCTGTGTCGGGCGTCGTCATGGCGCTTCTTTGGCCGATTTCACCGGGCCGGGCAAGTGGGCGAATCGTTGCAGCACCGCGCGCAGGTGCAACAATCGCCGCCCCGCCCATGCTGCAACGCGGCGGTGCACGCATGACAGCCGGGGCGCAGCCGCGAGTCACCCCCCGGTTTTCGCCGCGCCGCAGAAAGTTAATCACCCCTCCGACACCCCGGCCTCGGCGAAGGTCGCCATGCCCGAATGACAGGCCAAAGCGGCTTGCAGGATGCCGATCGCCAGCGCCCCGCCGCTGCCCTCGCCGAGCCGCATCCCCAACCGCAGCAACGGCTCCTTGTTCAATTCTTTCAACAGCTTGCCATGCCCCGGCTCGGCGCTCTCATGCCCCGCCACCGCGTGATCCAGCGCCCCCGGCACCGCCCGCTCCAGACAGGCCGCCGCCGCGCAACATATGAACCCGTCCAGGATCACCGGAATCCGCAGCATCCGCGCCCGCGCCATCGCCCCCGCCATCGCCGCCAATTCGCGCCCGCCCAGCCGGCGCAGCACCTCCAACGGATCACCCAGGGCATTGGAATGAAAGGCGATTCCCTCGCCCACCACCCGCGCCTTGAGGGCCAGCCGGGCCGCGTCCACACCGGTCCCTCTGCCCACCCAATCCTCGGGCGCCCCGCCAAACAGACCACAGGCCACCGCCGCCGCGCTGGTGCTGTTTCCGATCCCCATCTCCCCGGTGATCAGAAGGTCCGCACCCGGGTCCACCGCGTCCCAACCGGATTGAATCGCTTGGCAAAATTCCGCCTCTCCCATGGCAGTGCCTTGCGTGAAATCCGCCGTCGGGCGGTCGAGATCGAGCGCGAAAACATCCATCCGGGCAGAAATAGTTTTCGCCAACTGGTTGATCGCCGCGCCGCCGGCACGAAAATTTTCCACCATCTGCGCCGTCACCTCCGCCGGAAACGTCGACACTCCCCGCACCGCAACCCCATGATTTCCTGCGAAAACAACGACTTGTGGGGCTTCCACCCGGGGCCGCGCATCCCCCCGCCAACCCGCATACCAGATCGCCAGTTGCTCCAGCCGCCCCAACGCCCCCGGCGGCTTGGTCAGCGCCGCATTGCGCCTTTCGGCTGAAATCCGTGCCTTTTCAACGCTGTGCGGTGCCGACTCCAAATGTTCACGAAACTCGGCGATGGTTGCGAATGCGGCCATGACAACCCCGTTGATCTGATCCCTTTGCGCGTGTTTAACCCCGGAAGGAACCTTCACAACCCGAAAAGCGGATCAGTCATGCGCACCAACCGCCCCCCGGCCTTGCTGCGCGACCTCGCAGTCGCGCTCTCGCTGCTGACGCGCCTGCCCATCCACCTGCCCACCACCGCCTACACGCGCGGCGCGCAAAGCGCATGGTGCTGGCCGCTGATCGGACTGCTGCTGGCCGGGCTCGCCGGATTTGTCGCTACGACTTGCCAAGCCATTGGTATTGCTTACGAAATCTCGACTCTCCTCGCCCTTCTCACGCTCATCATCCTGACCGGTGCGATGCACGAGGACGGTCTTGCCGATATGACCGACGGGTTCTGGGGCGGCCACGACCGCGCCCGCCGCCTCGCCATCATGCGCGACAGCCGGATCGGCGCCTATGGCGTCATCGCCCTGATCCTCGGCCTTGGCCTGCGCGCCATGGCGCTGATTTCACTGGGTATTTCCATGATCCCGGCACTCATGGCCGCCGCCGCCCTGTCGCGCGCCGCGATGGTCGTGACCATGGCCGCGCTGCCGCATGCCCGCGCCGACGGCCTCGCCCACGCGACCGGCCGCCCCACCGCCAGGACCGCCGCCACCGCCTGCATTATCGCGCTCGCCGCCGCGATCCTGCTCACCGGCAGGGCCGCTCTGCCCGCCCTTCTCGCCATGGCGATCACAACCGCCATTGCCATGCAGATCGCCCGCAAAAAGATCGGCGGACAGACCGGCGACGTGCTCGGCGCCACCCAGCAGATCAGCGAGATCACCGCCTTGGTCGCCCTCTCCGCCGCCCTCTGACCGGCGTTCTTTCCCGGCAGGATACTCACGCGCCACAGGCCCGCCCTCCGCGAGACAGCCGCGCTGCGGCGGCGGCGGGGAGGGTGGGCGGGAGCCGCCGCCGCAGCGCCCTTCGATGCAGGCAAAAGCAAGACCGCGCCCCGATGGGACGCGGTCAATAGCTTGATAAGACGCTGAAAATCAGGCCGCGCGCGACAGCAGGACCTCATCCAGCTGCTTGGCGGCGGCAACCTCGTCACCCCCCGCAACAGCGGCCATTTCCCGGGTCAGCCGTTCCAGCGCCGCCTCGTAAAGCTGGCGCTCGGAATAGCTCTGTTCGCGCTGGTCGTCGCTGCGATGCAGATCGCGCACCACCTCGGCAATCGCGATCAGGTCGCCCGAGTTGATCTTCTGTTCATATTCCTGCGCCCGGCGCGACCACATCGCGCGCTTGACCTTGGCCTTGCCCTTGAGCGTCTTCATCGCCTGGCTCACCACGTCCGGGCTCGACAGGCCGCGCATCCCGACTTCCGTGGCCCGGTTGGTCGGCACCCGCAGGGTCATCTTGTCCTTTTCGAACGAGATCACGAACAGTTCGAGCTCGAACCCCGCGACCTCCTGCTTTTCGATCGACACGATCTGGCCCACACCATGGGCCGGATACACAACATAGTCATTCGGACGAAACTCCGACTTCTTCGTCTTGCTCATGCAATCATTCCTCGCATTGCATCCCCGAAACCCGCCCGGCAACCGCGAAAACAACTCACACGGGACGTGACACACGCCCCCGCGCAGATTGATTTTGCGCAAATAAAACCACCCAAGGAACAGATGCTCGTTTGGATGGTGTCAGGCAAATCTCATCATTTGTATCAAGAATATAACACGAATCGCTGCCAGATCAAAGTGCCCCTGCGTCAGCAAGGGTATTTTCCCACATCCGACAGGCACTTGGCCGCCAAACCACCACGTCGGAACAGGCCGAATCAGCCACCCTCGCCCGGCGCTTCCGAGAAATATTTCTCAAGCTTGCCATCCTCGCCGTCACGGTCCTCGGCCTCGGGCAACGGGTCTTTCTTGGAAATGATCACCGGCCACATTTCCGAATACTTGCGGTTGAACTCGACCCAGTTTTCCATGTCCGGCTCGGTGTCGGGGCGGATCGCGTCGGCGGGGCATTCGGGCTCGCACACGCCGCAATCGATACATTCGTCGGGATGGATCACCAGCATGTTCTCCCCCTCATAGAAGCAATCCACGGGGCAGACCTCGACACAGTCGGTATATTTGCAGGCGATGCAATTGTCGGTCACGACATAAGTCATATCGGGAATCCATCTTTGGCGACGTCAAGTATAGCTAATTCACTCATCGCGATCATTCAAGCGCCCGGTTGTCACAGATCGCCCGACCCGCGCCACGCATCGATCGCGCGCCGGTCGCGCTTGGTCGGCCGCTCCCCGCCCGAGGGCGCGCGCGGCTCGGCCTTCGGAGTCAGGTCCTCGTAAAGCCCCTGCGCCTCGGGCGCCGGCCCGCGCCGTTCGCCCATGGCCACGATCCGCACCACCCGGACCACGCGGCCCTGCGCGAAGGTCAGAACATCACCCGGCCCGACCGCGTGGGCGGGCTTGAGCACCTTGTCGCTGTTGACCCGCACATGCCCCGCCCCGACCTGTTTCGCGGCCAGGCTGCGGGTCTTGAAGAATCGCGCGAAAAACAGCCACTTGTCGAGGCGTATCCGCGCATACCCCGCCAAGGCTCAGCTCTTGTCCTTCAGACCCATCAGCGCGGCGGCAAAGGGGTTGTCGGGGTCGATGCGGTCTTTCTTCTTCTCGGGCCTTGCCTCGAAACGGCGCGCGCCCTGCAGCGGTTTCTGCCCCTTCTTGGCCTTGTTGTCGCGCGGCTTTCCCTTGGGCGCATCGCCGCGCGCATCGCCCTTGGCCCCGTCCTTGCGGGCCTCACGGCGCGGCGCCTTGCGAGACTCCTGACGGCCTCCCGCCTTGCGCCCAGCCCATGTGAAGGTAAAGAACACCTCCATTTCCGGCGCGTCCTCGGCATCCGGCCCGGTGAGGGCACCACTCGCCTCAGGCGTTTCACTCACCGCTGGCGCCGGCTCGGCATCGGCGGGCGGCGTTTCTGCGGGCGGTGTTTCAGCGGGTGGCGTTTCTGCGGGCGGTGTTTCTGTGGGCGCGGCTTCGGTCGGTGCCGCATCGGCGGGCGGCGCTTCTGCCGGCGCGGTAACATCCGTCACATCCGGTTGCGCCACGCCCGCGTCACCGGCCGCCGCGACCGACTTCACCTTCTCGCGCTCGCCACGCTCGGCCGCATAGCCCAGCCCCTGCATGAGATCGGCGAACTGTTCCAGCGTCATCCCCGTGATCGAAAGCATGTCGGGGTTGGCCTCGAACCCCGCGCGGCTGTTCTGCGCGCGCAGCATGTCGGCCAGCCGTTCCAGCATGTCGATGCGGATCGCCCGCTCACCGGCGTTGTGATAGCCGCACATCGCGTCCACCCCCGGGATGGCGTCGCGCGGCGCGGGCACGGTCACAAGGCCCGGCGGCGGGGCTTCGGGGAAGGTGTCGAACCCGCGCGCCAGCGACCACAGCACAAGGCGCAGCCGCGTCGGCGCGGGCTTGAGCAGAAGCGGCATGAAAATGGTGAACTGTCCGAACCGGACGCCATGCTTGCGCAGGCTGCCGCGGGCGTCCTGATCGAGCGCGCGCACATCCTCGGCCACCTCGGCGCGCGGGATAATCCCGAACCCCTCGACCAGCCGAAAGGCAAAGCCCCGCGCCAGGCCGCTCAGCGACTCGTCCCGGCTCATCGCCAGAAGCGGCTCGAACAGCGTGGCGATCTTGCGGTCGATGAAATGCTGCAACCGGCGCGTGACCTTCTGCGCCACCTCTTCGCCGGCCTCGTCATCGACAAAGGCCTTGACCTGCGGCTTGAGTGGCTCAGGCCCGGCGACAAGCTTGCCCACCGCCTCGCGGCCCCACATCAACCCACCCTGTTCGGTGAAATCGATCTCGGTATCGGGCGCGTTGTAGAACCTGTCGGCGCGCAGATGGAAATGCGGCGCAAGCGCCTTTTCCGCGGCCTGCCGCAGGGTCTTGGCCTCCTGCCCGCTCGCCGATTTGTCCAGCACGAACCGGAACCCCTCAAGACGGCCGGCGAATTCGCCTTCGACCGTCACCTCGCCCTTGTCATTCACCTCGGCCAACATGGCCTCCTTCTGCTTGAGCCGGCGCAACAGCACGCTGGTGCGCCGATCCACGAATCTCTGCGTCAGTGCGCCATGGAGCGCATCCGACAACCGGTCTTCTACCGCGCGGGTCGCGCCGCGCCAATGGTCTTCGTCACGCAACCACCCGCGACGCTGTGCGACATAAGTCCATGTGCGGATAAAGGCCAGACGTTTCGATAATGTGTCAATGTCGCCATCGGTCCGGTCGATCCGCTTGATCTGCCGCGCGATCCAGTCCTCGGGCACCGCCCCGTGCTCGTGCAGGAAACCGAAGATCGCCTGCAACATCCCGGCATGTTCGGCATGGCTGATGCCGCGGAAATCCGGAATCCGGCACACATCCCACAACAGCCGGACCGAGTTGCCGTCACTGGCCCTTGCGCGCGCCTCGGCATCGTCCGACAGCGTGCGAAGCGCGAGCAGATCATCGGCATCGCGCGCCCGCACCAAAAGCTCATCCTCGGGTTTCGCTTCGAGCGAATGGATCAGCGCGTCAACCGTCCCGAATTGCAACGCCGAATTGCGCCATTGCAGCTTGCGCACCGGGGTAAAGCTGTGGCCCATGATCGCCGCGGCCACCTCGTCGGCCAGCGGCGGCGCCTCGCCGGTCACGCCGAACGTGCCATCGCTCATCCCGCGCCCCGCGCGCCCCGCGATCTGGGCCAGCTCGTTGGGCGCAAGCGGGCGCATCCGCCGCCCGTCGAACTTGGTCAGCGCCGAAAAGGCGACATGGTTGATATCGAGGTTCAGCCCCATCCCGATCGCATCCGTCGCAACCAGGAAATCCACGTCGCCGTTCTGGTAAAGCTCGACCTGCGCGTTGCGGGTGCGCGGGGACAGCGCCCCCATCACCACCGCCGCCCCGCCGCGCTGGCGGCGGATCAACTCGGCGATGGCATAGACGTTTTCCACCGAAAACCCGACAATGGCGCTGCGCGGCTGCATCCGGCTGATCTTCTTCGGCCCGCTATAGACAAGCTGGCTCATCCGCTCACGGGCAATGAACTCGACCCCCGGCACCAGCGCTCGGATCGGACCACGCATCGTGTCGGACCCCATGAAAATGGTCTCGTGCTGGCCGCGCGCCCTCAGTAACCGGTCGGTGAACACATGGCCGCGCTCGGGATCGGCGCAAAGCTGGATCTCGTCCACCGCCACGAAATCCGTGCCCAGCCCCTCGGGCATCGCCTCGACCGTGCAGACCCAGTATTGCGCGCGCTCCGGCACGATCCGCTCTTCGCCGGTGACCAGCGCCACCACCGATGGCCCCCGCGCCCTGACGATCCGGTCATAGACCTCACGCGCCAGAAGGCGCAGCGGCAAGCCGATGATGCCCGAGCGATAGCCCAGCATCCGCTCGATCGCGTAATGCGTCTTGCCGGTATTCGTGGGGCCAAGGACCGCCACGATCCGTCCATCTCGGCTCATGGGAAACTCGTCTCCGGTGTTTCAGAGCTCGATGCCGTTCACCCCACGGTCGAGCCGCTTGATCGCTTCTGCCGCCCGTTCATGGTGCGGATGCAGCCGCAGCACAAGCCCGAATGCGTCATAGGCGGGGCCAGTTCGATCCAGCTGTTGAAGGATCACCCCGAGCCCGAAAATCGCCTCGTATTGCCGCGGATCAAGCGCCAGCGCGCGCTCCAGGTCGGCCAGCGCGTGGCCCAGACGCCCCTGCGCGAAAAACGCCCTGGCCCGGCCATGCCAGCCTTCGGCATAATCCGGCGCATGGTCGATCAGCGCGCCGAAATGCCCGATCGCCGCGTCGAAATCCTTGCGCTCCAGCGCGTCGCGCCCGCGCTTGTGCAAAAGGTCCATCGCCGGCGAGCCGGACTTGCGCCATTCCATGCGGATTTCGCGCTCGATCTGCGCCGCATCCCGCGAATCAGCGGCCCCCCGCAACCGGTCGAACAATTCGTCCAGCCGGTCGCCTTCGGCCGCCAGAGGCATGGAATACATGACTAGCCCGATGGCTGCCGCGACGATAGGTTTGAGATTGGGTGGAAACATGCTCATAGTGTGGCCGAGTCTAACGCTGATTGCGGAAAATGGCACCCCCCGCATTCGAACCGAGAAAGGCAATGAAGATGAGCGATGTGATCACCCAGGCCGTCGAGGCCCTCAATGAAAAGATGGGCGGAGAGGGCTTCTCCGGCTCGGCCAAATTCGTGATCGAGGGCGAAGGCACCATCGTCGTCGATGGCGCCGGCGCGCGCGCGGCCGACGAAGACACCGATGTCACCCTTACTGCCGATGTCGACACGTTCAGCGCCATGCTGTCGGGCGAAATGAACCCCACCGCCGCCTTCATGTCCGGCAAGCTGTCGGTCGATGGCGACATGGGCATGGCCATGCAGCTCGGGTCGGTCATCGGCTAAGCCATGGAGAGCGCACCGTTTTTCGACGATATCGCCGATGGCCCCGAAGGGGGCGAGGCGTGGTGGCTCACCGCCGATGACGATGTGCGCATTCGTATCGGCGCGTGGGGGCACAACACGAAAGACGGGGCGAAGAACGGGGCGAAGAACGGCACCGTGCTGCTGTTTCCCGGCCGCACCGAATATATCGAAAAATACGGTCGCGCGGCGCGGGACCTGCTGTCGCGCGGCTATGCCACGCTGACGATCGACTGGCGCGGGCAGGGCCTTGCCGACCGGATGGTCGACGACCCGGCCACCGGCCATGTCCACTGGTTTTCCGACTATCAAAAGGACGTGAAGGCGATGGTGGCCGCCGCCGAATCCCTCGGCCTGCGCCGGCCCTTTTTCCTTGTGGCGCATTCCATGGGCGGCTGCATCGGGTTGCGCGCGCTGCACGAGAACCTGCCGGTCGCCGCCGCCGCCTTTACCGGGCCAATGTGGGGCATCGCCATGGCACCTTCCACCCGCCCGGCCGCATGGGCGCTGGCATGGGGCGGCAGGATGTTCGGTTTCGGCCATCTCAACGCACCCGGCACCGGCGGCGACTCCTACGTGATGACCGCCCCGTTCGAGGACAACCTGCTCACCACCGACCCCGACATGTTCTCCTATATGCAGGCCCAGGGCCGCGCCCACCCCGAACTGCTCCTCGGCGGGCCATCGCTGCGCTGGCTGCACGAGGCGCTCCGCGAAACCCTCGATCTCAGCCGCATGCCGTCACCGCCCCACCCCGCGATCACCTTTCTGGGCAGCAACGAACGCATCGTTGATACCGACCGGGTGATCGCGCGCATGCAAAGCTGGCCGAACGGCGAACTCGAGATGATCGAGGGCGGCGAGCACGAGGTGATGATGGACCGCCCCGACACCCGCGCCCGGATATTCGACCGGATGTGCGGCTTTTTCGCCGATCACGCCACCAGCACACGCCACGCCATCGGCGCCTGACCGGGGCGCGGGTCTTACCCGTCGCGCCCGACCTCCTGGCGCTGCATCCCCAACCCCTCGATCCCCAACTCCATCACATCGCCCTCCCTGAGGAACCGCTGCGGCTTCATCCCCATCCCCACGCCCGGCGGCGTGCCGGTGGCGATCACGTCGCCGGGGTTGAGGCTCATCAACCCGCTCAGATGCGAAATGATCTGTGCGACGGAAAAGATCATCTTTCCGGTGGTCCCGGTCTGCATCCGTTCCCCGTTCAGGTCGAGCCACAGGCCAAGCCCCTGCGGGTCGTCCACCTCGTCCGGCGTGACCAGCCACGGGCCGACGGGGCCGAAGGTGTCGCAACTCTTGCCCTTGGTCCATTGCCCGGACATCTCGCTCTGGAAGGCGCGTTCGCTCACATCGTTGACGATGGTGTATCCGGCCATATGATCGAGCGCCTCGGCCTCGCTGACATACTTGGCCCGTCGGCCGATCACCACGCCCAGTTCGACCTCCCAGTCGCCCTTCTGTGACCCGCGCGGCAACAGCACCGTGTCGTTCGGCCCGCAAATCGCGGAATTGGCTTTCATGAAGACGATCGGCATCGCCGGCGGCTGCATCCCCGCCTCGGCGGCATGGTCGGAATAATTGAGCCCGATGCAGATCAGCTTGCCGATCCCGCCAACCGGCGGCCCGAGGCGAGGGTTGCCCTGCACCAGCGGCAGGGTCTCGGGGTCCACCATCGGCAGGTCGGCCAACACATCGCCCGCGATATCGCCAACCACACCCGCCAACTCGCGCAGCCGGCCATCCTTGTCCAGAACCCCGGGTTTCTCCTGCCCCGCATCGCCATATCGCACATATTTCATGTCTTGCTCCCTCGGTGGTCTTCTGTGACTCGCGCGAACCTTAGGGCCTGCGCCGCGAATGGCAAGCGATCCACCCTTGAGACCCTGCCGCGCCCGGCCTATGTCTGACCCTACCCATCATGCACAGAGGTTATCCCATGTTCCAACGCCCCTTTCCCGTCCGCGATGCCAATGCCACCAACGGGAACAAGGATCTCGGCGACCTGCCGGAATGGGATCTTTCCGACCTCTACACCGCCCCCGACGCGCCCGAGCTGGCCACCGATCTCGACTGGCTCGAAACCGAATGCGCCAGCTTCGCCGCCGATTACGAGGGCCGGCTCGCGGGGCTCGACGCCGCCGAACTTCTGACCTGCGTGCAGCGCAACGAGGCGATCAACACCCGCGCCGGGCGCATCATGTCCTTCGCCGGGCTGCGCTATTATCAACAGACCACCGATGCCGGCCGCGCCAAGTTCCTGTCCGACCTTCAGGAAAAGATCACCAATTTCACCACGCCGCTGGTGTTCTTCTCGCTCGAACTCAACCGTGTCGAGGATGACAGGCTGGCCGCGCATTTCTCCGCCAATGCCGATCTGGCGCGCTACAAACCGGTTTTCGATCGCATCCGCGCGATGAAACCCTATCAGCTCTCCGACGAGCTCGAGAAATTCCTCCACGACCTCGGTGTCGTCGGCGACGCCTGGGAAAAGCTCTTTGACGAAACCATCGCCGGGCTGGAATTCAACGTCGATGGCAACGAACTGGGCATCGAGGGCACGCTCAACCTGCTCACCGACCCCGACCGCACCCGGCGCGAGGCCGCCGCGCGCGAACTGGCCCGGGTGTTCGACGAGAACGTCAAGACCTTCGCCCGCGTCCACAACACACAGACCAAGGAGAAAGAGGTCATCGACCGCTGGCGCAACATGCCCTCGGCCCAGACCGCCCGCCACCTTGCCAACGATGTCGAACCCGAAGTGGTCGAGGCCTTGCGCAACGCCGTCACCTCCGCCTATCCCCGGCTCTCGCACCGCTATTACGAGTTGAAGCGCAAATGGCTCGGGCTTGAGCGGATGCAGGTCTGGGACCGCAACGCCCCCCTGCCTCTCGAAGAGCCGCGCACCATTGCGTGGGACGAGGCGCGCGAGATGGTGATGACCGCCTATGAAGGCTTCGATCCGCGCATGGCCAAGATCGCGACGCCGTTTTTCGACCGTGGCTGGATCGACGCGGGCGTGAAACCCGGCAAGGCGCCGGGCGCCTTCGCCCATCCCACCGTGACCGAGGTCCACCCCTATGTCATGCTCAACTACCTCGGCAAACCGCGCGACGTGATGACCCTTGCCCACGAGCTGGGCCACGGCGTGCACCAGGTGCTGGCCGCCGACCAGGGCGAGATGCTCTCTCACACGCCGCTGACCCTCGCCGAAACCGCCAGCGTCTTCGGCGAGATGCTCACCTTCCGCCGGATGCTCGACAACGCCACCAGCGACAGCCAGCGCAAGGTGCTGCTCGCGGGCAAGGTCGAGGACATGATCAACACCGTCGTCCGCCAGATTGCGTTCTACGATTTCGAATGCAAACTCCACGAGGCAAGGCGCGGCGGCGAGTTGACCCCCGAGGATATCGGCGCCCTGTGGATGAGCATCCAGGGCGAAAGCCTCGGCCCGGCCTTCGACTTCATGGAGGGGTATGAAAATTTCTGGTGCTACATCCCGCATTTCGTCCACTCGCCCTTCTACGTCTATGCCTATGCCTTCGGCGACGGGCTGGTGAACGCGCTCTACGCGGTCTACGAGGAAAACCCCGAGGGCTTCCAGGACAGGTATTTCGACATGCTCCGCGCCGGTGGCTCGAAACACCACAAGGAGCTTCTGGAACCCTTCGGCCTCGACGCCAGCGACCCGAAATTCTGGGACAAGGGCCTGTCGATGATCTCCGGGCTGATCGACGAACTGGAAGCGATGGAATAAGGCCCGGACCCGGGCGGGGCCGCGCGGCCCCGCAACACGAGGGCGCGCGCCCTCGTGTCCCGCGCGTTCAGGCGCCGGTCGCTGTCTTGAAGGGGGCCATGCCCTCGCGGGCCAGTTCGTCGGCGCGTTCGTTTTCGGGGTGGCCCGCATGGCCCTTGACCCATTGCCATGTCACGTCATGACGCGCCTGCGCCGCGTCGAGCCGCTGCCACAATTCGACATTCTTGACCGGTTTCCTGGCCGAGGTCTTCCAGCCATTCCGCTTCCATCCGTGAATCCAGCCGGTCACCCCGTTCTTCACATAGGCTGAATCGGTCACGATCGTGATCTTCGAGGCCCGCTCCAGCACCTCGAGCGCATGAATCGCCGCCAACAGTTCCATGCGGTTGTTGGTGGTCTCCGCCTCCCCCCCCGACAGGGTGCGCTCCTTCAATACCGCCTCGCCTTCGACCGCCTGCAACAGGACGCCCCAGCCCCCCGGCCCGGGATTGCCGCTGCATGCCCCGTCGGTATAGGCAAAAAGTTCAGCCATGGGCCAGCACCACGATATGATCGGACAGGCTCCCATCCAGGCCCTTGCCCCGACCAAGGCGCCGCGCGATCACCGAAAAACCGGCCTTCGCCAGCAGTTCCACGATCTCATCCTCGCCATAATAGGCATAGAACCGTCCGATCGCGTCCGGCCCCTCTCCTTGGCCCAGCTTGAGCCCGACATGCAGCGCCATCCCCGGCCTGCCCGCCTGCCGGATGCGCGCAAGAATCCCCGGCATCTCGGCTCTGGGCAGGTGCAGCAGGCTGAAATTGGCCCATATGCCGTCATAGACCCCCTCGCCCTCCAATTCGTCGAACCGCGCCTGCCATGCGGTCACGCCCGGTTTGCGCGCCGCGCGCGCCACCATCTCGGCCGAAGCATCGGTGGCATCCGCCTCGAATCCCCATTCGGCCAGCTTCGCGGCATAGAACCCCGGCCCGCAGCCCAGATCGAGAACCCGACCACCGGCCGGCAGGCGCGCGGCAAAGGCTTCGAGATCGGCCAGTTCGTAAAGGCCCTCATTGGCCGTTTCGTAATCCCCGGCCCGCGCATCATAAACCGCGATCGTGCACCTGTCGCTCATGCCACCACCACACCGGCACCGAGGCAGACAACGGCCACCACAGTCAACGGCACCCTGAGCCGCATCCACCATTGCGGCGTCAACCCGGCGCGCCAGTAAAGCCAGTCCAGCCCCAACAACGCCGCAAACCCCGCCATCAGCGCCAGTGCCGAGCCATATGGCCCGCCACCGGTCATGAAGAACGCCCAAAGCGCGGGAAGCACCGAAAGCCCATAGGCCCACACCGCGTGATCCGGCTGCGCCCGCATGGCAAAGCCCCACAGCACACCCGACATGAACGACAGGATCACCATGCCATAGAAAAGCTGGACATAGGGCCCGATCATCCGCGACCCGACCATGGGGCGCGCGGCATCGCCCAATTCGGGAAACACGGTCGTGCCAGCGCCCCAGATGAATGGCAAGAGCCCCGCCAGCCCCAGCCATAGCGCCGCGCCGGGAATGTCGCGCGCGCCACTCATGCCCGGTCCAGCGCCAGACGTCCCGCCAGAAGCGCAAAGACTGCCGCGAATCCACGATTGACCCACGCCATCAGCCGCGCATTGCCAAGGATCAGCGCGCGCGCCTGCGCCGCGAACAGCCCGTAAAGAACGAATACGCCAAAGGTCATCGCCATGAACACCGCGCCCATCGCGATCAACTCCCGCGTCGCCGTCGCCGGATCACCCGACAGGAAAGGCGGCAAAAGCGCGAGGAAGAAGATCGACAGCTTCGGGTTCAGCGTGTTGATCAGAACCGCGCGCCACGCCACGCGCCAGCCCGGCTGCGCCTTGCGTTCGGCCTGCACATTGAGCGCGCCCCCTGATTTCAACGCCTGCCACGCGAGCCACAAGAGATAGGCGACACCGGCGAATTTCACCAACTGGAACAACAGCGCCGAGGAATGCAGCACCGCCGCCAACCCTGCCACCGCCGCGATCAGCGCGGGCAGGATTCCGACCGTGCAACCCAGCGCCGACCACAAGGCCGCGCGCCGACCCTGCCCCAACCCGCAGGCCAGCGTATAGATCACGCCGGTTCCCGGCACGAGACAGACCACGAGGGCAGTCATCAGAAACTGAATGGACATCACGAACCCCTCCGGAAACCGAACTACATCACAGACTAGCCACGCGGCAACTCCGACGTAAGGGGCACATCGGTCTCAACCACGCTCGGCCTCGCCCGTACCATCGCCCACCATGCCGCCAGCCCCGGGAAATCGCCCAGCATCGCCGCCCCTTGCGGTGCGCTGGCAAACGCCGCGATCATCGGCACCAGGTGGCAATCGGCCCGGGTGAAGCCGCCGTTCAGAACCAGCCCCTCCGCCGACACCGCATCGAGCGCGCCCAGAACCCCCGGCCCGGCGGCAAGCCCTTCGGCGACGGTCTCGGACGATGCGGGTTCGCCCAGCACCAGGCAAAAGACGGCATGCGAATAGACCTGCCGCACCAACGGCCAATAGCCATAGGCATCGACGATTCCGATCACCTGCCCGACCCGCGCCGCCGCCATGGCATCGACGGGCATCAGGGCCGGCCCGTCAAACGCCCGGTCGACGTAATCGGTGATCGCCGCGGTCTCGTATATCGTGAAATCGCCATGCCGCAGCACCGGCACCCGCCCGAACGGGTGCGGCCCCTGCGCACCCGGCGCAAAGGGGTCGTGTTCCTCGTATTCGTGATCCACGCCCTTCTCGGCCAGCGCGATCCGCGCCACGCGGGTATAGACACTGTGCCGGAACCCGGTCAGGACGACCGCCGCACCGCTCATGCCGGTTGCCGCAGCGCGCGCGGCACCTTGAACTCGACATTCTCCTGCGCCGTCTCGACCTCTTGGATGGTCACGTCGAACCGCGCGCGCAGCGCGTCGATCACCTCTTCGACCAGCAACTCGGGCGCCGAGGCCCCCGCCGTCACGCCGATGCTCCGCACCCCGTCCAGCGCGCGCCAGTCGATATCCCCCGCCCGCTGGACAAGCTGCGAATAGCCACAGCCCGCCCGTCGGGCGACCTCGACCAGGCGCCGCGAATTCGACGAATTGGGCGCCCCCACCACCAGCATCGCCTGCGCTTTCCCGGCAATCGCCTTGACCGCCTCCTGCCGGTTGGTGGTGGCGTAACAGATGTCCTCCTTGTGCGGCCCCAGGATCGCCGGGAACCGTTCGCGCAGCGCCGCCACGATGTCGATCGTGTCATCGACCGAAAGCGTCGTCTGCGTGACAAAGGCGAGCCTTTCGGGATCGCGCACCGCCACCCGCGCCACGTCATCGACCGTCTCGACCAGCAGGACCTCGCCCGCCGGCAACTGGCCCATCGTGCCGATGGTCTCGGGGTGGCCGGCATGGCCGATCATGATGATCTGAAGCCCCGCCTCATGATGCCGCTCAGCCTCGATATGGACCTTGCTGACCAGCGGGCAGGTCGCATCGACGAACACCATCTCGCGCCGCTCGGCCTCCTCGGGCACCGCCTTGGGCACACCATGCGCGGAAAAGATCACCGGACGGTCGTCGGGGCAATCGCTCAACTCCTCGACGAACACCGCGCCCTTGGCGCGCAAATCGTCGACCACGTATTTGTTGTGCACGATCTCGTGGCGCACATAGACCGGGGCGCCCCATTTCGAGATCGCCATCTCGACGATCTTGATCGCCCGGTCCACACCCGCGCAGAACCCGCGTGGCGCCGCCAAGAACAAGGTCAGGTGTGGTTTGGTCATGATGCCTCCTGTCGCCGGCCAAGAGCTATGCGTTTTGGCCGCCTGCGTCCAGACGCAAGCAGGCGAAATTCAGCATCCGTTCACGCCGCCTTGACTTGACCTTCCCACGCAGGAGGCCCCGACTTAACCCCGAAGGACATTCCCGGAGAGACCATGCTCGCCAAAGCCCACGCCCTTTGCGGCCTCGCCATTCTGGCCCTGCCACTGCTTGCCCCGCCGCCCGCATCGGCCCAGGGGCTTTTCCCCTATTCCGACGCGCGCGAAGTGGCCCGCGGCAAGGCGCTTTACGACGATAATTGCGCCGCCTGCCATGGCGGCGACCTCGAAGGCGAGCCGAACTGGCGTCAGCCCGACGAGGACGGCTACCTGCCCGCCCCTCCGCATGACGCAACCGGCCACACCTGGCACCACCCGGATGAACAGCTCTTCATGATCACCAAATACGGCACCGCCGCCCTCGTGGGCGGCGATTACAAGACCCGGATGGACGGGTTCGCCGACCAGCTCTCCGATGACGAGATCCTCGCCATCCTAGCCTATATCAAGTCGACATGGCCCGACCAGATCATCGCCCGCCACAACCGGATGAACGCGGCACAGAGTCAATAAGGAACCAAGAAAGTGTTCCGGGGATACCGGATACCTCACTCAACGCCAGTGCCCCGAGCGCGCAAAGCGCGACCGGGCACTGCCGATTAAGGGCCTTCCCGAAACGCCACTGGCCGACATCACCGGCTTATTCGCTGGCGACTTCTTCGCGTTCACGCGCGGGCTGCGGCTCGCGCGGCGGTCGTCCGATCACGTCCTTCAACTCGTCCAGCTCGATGAAATTGTCGGCCTGGCGGCGAAGTTCGTCGGCGATCATCGGCGGCTGGCTGCGGATGGTCGAAACCACCGAGACCCGCACACCCTGGCGCTGAAGGCTCTCGACCAGCGGGCGAAAATCGCCATCGCCGGAAAACAGCACGACATGATCGACCCGCGGGGCCAGTTCCATGGCATCGACGGTCAGTTCGATATCCATGTTGCCCTTCACCTTCCGCCGTCCGTGGCTGTCGGTGTATTCCTTGGCCGGTTTCGTGACCATCGAGTAACCGTTGTAATGCAGCCAGTAGA
>JAABTV010000052.1 GCA_011389685.1 Paracoccaceae bacterium | reverse complement strand
AGCAGCGATAAGCCAAAGCCCAGGCCAATGCCCGTGGTCCTTGCTTTGCTCGCATTTGGGGTTGTCATGTCATATTCTCCGTTGCGCTGGTGAGGCATGAAGAAGTGAACAGGACGTTGCCGCCGGGTGCCTTGACTTTCGTTAAGATCGGCAGGCGGTGGTTGTGAATAGAGATGTCTCCGGCACCCAGGGAAAAGGCATCGACCGATGGGATGGATCGAATTCGCACTCGCCATGACGCTGTTCATGGCCTCGCACCGCATCCCCGCCGCGCTGGGGGTGAAAGAAGCGCTGGTGCGGGCGCTTGGCGCGCGCGGCTATACCGTGCTGTTCAGCCTCGCCTCATTGGCGCTCCTGTTCTGGGTGATCCTCGCTGCGGCGCGCGCGCCCTTCGTTCCGCTTTGGGACCAGACGCTGGAGGTGCGCTGGGCGGTGAACCTGATGATGCCGCTGGCCGTGGGACTTGCCGCTTTCGGCATCGCCGCGCCCAACCCCTTTGCTTTCGAAGGGCGCGCCGACGGGTTCGACCCCGACCATCCGGGCATTGCCGGGCTGACTCGCCAACCGCTGCTCTGGGCGCTCTTGCTGTGGTCATGCGCGCATCTGTGGGCCAAAGGCGATCTGGCGCATGTGATCCTGTTCGGCACGTTCGCCGGGTTCTCGGCGCTGGGCATGTGGATCGTCGAGGCGCGGCGGCAGCGCGCGATGGGGGCGGAAGGGTTTGACCACGCGGCCCGACGCACCGGACTTCTGCCCTTTGCCGCGCTGATTTCGGGGCGGTGGCGCCCCGCGTCCGGGCCGTCGGTGGCCCGGCTTGCCCTCGTGTTCGGGGCCTGGGCGTTGCTGTGGTATCTGCACCTGCCGGTGATCGGCGTCTCGCCCCTGCCCTGACCGGTGCCGCGCCTCAGCGGTTCCAGGCGTTGGCGGGGTCTTCCTCGACATAGGTTCGCAGCCGGGCGACATCCGCGATGCGGGCCTTGTTCTGCTTGATCGTCACGCCCTCGGGCTTGAGCTTGGCGAAGGCCCGGCTCAGGCTTTCGGGCTTCATCCCAAGGCGCCCGGCGATCAGCACCTTGTCATAGGGCAGGGTCACCTCGCAAGGTCCGTCGTCGCATGGCGCCAGTTCGCACAGGAATTCCGCCACCCGCTGCGCCCCGGTGCGCGCCTTCATCGATTCGAGTTGAGACACCAGGCTGTGCAGATGCGCAAAGGTCGAGGACAGCATCGCGATCGCCGTCTCGGGGGAATTGCGTACCCCGCGCAGATAGCTTTCGGCCTCGACACGCAACAGCGTGCAGGGCGTGACGGCCTCGGCGGAAACCGGATAGACATCCTTGCGAAAGGCCACCGCCTCGCCAAAGCTGCGCCCGCGGGTGAACACCCCGACGATCGCCTCGGCCCCGTTGGCCGCGATCCGGTAGAGTTTGACCCAGCCTTCCAGCACGATATAGATCGCGTTCGCGGTCTCGCCCTGCAGGAAAATCGTCTGCCCGCGGTCGAACCGGGTCATATGCGATTCGCCGAGGATTCGGTCGACCTCGCCCTCCGGAACGCTTGTCAGCAAGAGTGTCTGGCAGGCAATCTGCCTGTGTTCCGGTGTCATGTCCCGCTCCCGCCGTTGCGCCCGCTCTCCATTGGTTACGCGACCCCCCCCCGACAAGGCAAGCCGTTCCAGCCCCTGACTCGCCCTCCATGGCGGACTGACGGCGGGACCAGGCCATTGCGCCGCAATGAAGCCCGTGGTGCCCGGGCCAGGCCTTCCGAATTGTCGGTCGGAAAGATTTTTCCATCACGACTTCGTCTTCAGGTTGTTCGGGGTCCTGGGCACGCGACGATCACGCCAACCTCGGATTCCAACCGGACCCGGCATCGGAGCCGGAAGATGAACTGGAAAATTTCGGGGGTTCAATTCCTCAAATCCATCGCGAGGGACAGACGCCGGACAGGTTTCAGCCCTTATTTCATTGACCTGCAAAGACTTGCGAGATTCTTTTCCCGAAAAGGCTGAGTCAAGCGCGAAGTTTCGTTGCCCCCGCGCAGAGCATGTTGCTAATTTCCTATCTGCGAGTCACATCGCACCTGGGGGACAAGCCATGCGAAGGGCCATTCCAGCCT
Organism: Paracoccaceae bacterium; assembly: GCA_011389685.1. Taxonomy (GTDB): domain Bacteria; phylum Pseudomonadota; class Alphaproteobacteria; order Rhodobacterales; family Rhodobacteraceae; genus Aquicoccus. The sequence goes on along the minus strand of JAABTV010000052.1, from coordinate 22,260 downwards.
CGGTCAACGAGGCGGCCGGCATCCGTATTTTAGCAAGCTGCTGCTGCTGAATCTTGTCCATTTCTACGTCGCGCCACTCGGGCGTGATCGTGCCGGTGGGACAACCGGCCAGACCCTCGGGTGTTGTGGCGTATGATGTAGTTGGTCAATCACCATGTGATACCGGCCTGCCATTCGGGGTGAGGTCATGGATGTCCTTTAGGTTGAGCAACCTACGGCTCGTGTTGTGAGGCTCGTGGCAACGGATCACGGGTTCGGGCGCCGTTTGAAGGAATGAGAAACGTGGATCAGGAACAGATGACACAAGAACAATGGGGACAGGTTCAGCAAACACTCCTGCAAACGGTCGGGCGCAACAATTTCAAGAACTGGATCGAACCGCTGCAATTTGACAACCTGTCCGACGGTGTCGCGACCTTTCACGTTCCCACCAGTTTTCTCGGCAATTACGTCAGCCAGAATTTCGGGGACGTGATCCGCTACCAGATGTCGGCCACCGGCGCCGATGTGCGGCGCGTGCGTTTCGAAGTGACCGATCGCGCGGCCAGGCCGGTGCCACCGCCCGAAGCCCAACAGGCCAGATCGCCCGCGAACGGACAGGCCGGCCCGCCCGTTCATGCCCCGAAACGCCCTTCGGCGCAGGACGATCTGTTGCCCGCCGCGCCGTTGGATCCGCGTTTCACTTTCGAGCGTTTCGTCGTTGGCAAACCCAACGAGCTGGCCCATGCCGCCGCGCGGCGGGTTGCCGAAGGCGGTGCTGTCACCTTCAACCCGTTGTTCCTTTATGGGGGGGTGGGGCTGGGCAAGACCCACCTGATGCATGCCATCGCGCACGAGTTGTCGTCGCGCCGGCCCGATCTCAATGTCGTCTATCTCTCGGCCGAACAGTTCATGTATCGGTTCGTGCAGGCCCTGCGCGACCGCAAGATGATGGATTTCAAGGAGTTGTTCCGCTCGGTCGATGTGCTGATGGTCGATGACGTGCAATTCATCGCCGGCAAGGACTCCACGCAGGAGGAATTCTTCCACACCTTCAACGCCCTGGTGGACCAGAACCGGCAGATCATCATCTCCGCCGACCGCGCCCCGGGGGAAATCAAGGATCTGGAGGACCGGATCAAGAGCCGCCTGCAATGCGGCCTTGTCGTCGATCTGCATCCCACCGATTACGAATTGCGCCTCGGCATCCTGCAATCCAAGGTCGAGGCCCAGCGCGCGCAATACCCCGACCTGGTGCTGGCCGATGGCGTGCTGGAATTTCTCGCCCACCGGATTTCCACCAATGTGCGCGTGCTCGAAGGCGCGCTGACCCGGCTTTTCGCCTTTGCCTCGCTGGTCGGGCGTGAAATCACCCACGAGTTGACCCAGGATTGCCTCGCTGATGTGCTGCGCGCCTCGGAACGCAAGATCACCGTCGAGGAAATCCAGCGCAAGGTGAGCGAGCATTACAACATCCGCCTCAGCGAATTGATCGGACCCAAGCGGCTGCGCAATTTCGCGCGCCCGCGTCAGGTGGCGATGTTTCTGTGCAAGCAACTGACCTCCCGTTCGCTGCCCGAGATCGGGCGCCATTTCGGCGGGCGCGATCACACCACGATCATGCACGGCGTGCGCCGGATCGAGGAATTGCGCATCCAGGACGGTCAGATCGCCGAAGACCTCGAATTGCTGCGCCGCACACTCGAAGCCTGACCCGGCCCCGTATCCGCCGCGCGGCAATGCGGCCAAGCCCTTGACCTGCCGCGCGTTAAACCCGAAAACAATCACAAGCCCCTTGCGCAGTCAGGGGAAACGGCTAGGGTCGGCTCCCGGCCAGAGGGATACGGAGTAAGGGAATGAAATTCAGCATCGAACGCGGCGCGCTCTTGAAGGCGGTGGCCCAGGCGCAATCGGTCGTCGAACGCCGCAACACGATCCCGATCCTTGCCAATGTCCTGATCGAGGCCGAGGGTTCGGATGTGCATTTCCGCGCCACCGATCTCGATATCGAGGTGGTCGACCGCGCCCCCGCGCAGATCGAGCGTGCGGGCGCCACCACGGTCTCGGCTGTCACGCTGCATGAGATCGTGCGCAAACTGCCCGATGGCGCCTTGATCACGCTCACCGACGACAGTGCTGCGGGCCGCCTCTCGGTTGCTGCGGGCCGGTCGCATTTCAACCTCGCGACGCTGCCGAAAGAGGATTTTCCGATGATGGCGTCATCGGAATACAGCTCGAACTTCTCGGCGCCGGCCCCGGTGCTGCGACGGCTCTTCGACAAGTCGAAATTCGCCATTTCCACCGAGGAAACCCGCTATTACCTCAACGGGGTTTACATGCATGTCGCCGAGTCCGATGGCGGACGTGTGCTGCGCTGCGTGGCCACCGACGGCCACCGCCTCGCCCGGATCGATGCCGACCTGCCCGAGGGTGCGGCGGATATGCCCGGCGTGATCGTCCCGCGCAAGACCGTGGGCGAGATGCGCAAGCTGCTCGATGACGACGACACCCAGATTGCCGTATCGGTCAGCGAGACCAAGGTGCGTTTCGCGACGCCGGACATCACGCTTACGTCCAAGGTGATCGACGGCACATTCCCCGATTACACCCGCGTCATCCCGCAGGGCAACACGCGGCGGCTCGAGGTCGATGCCGGTGAATTCGCACAGGCCGTGGACCGGGTCGCAACTGTGTCGTCTGAACGCTCTCGGGCGGTGAAACTGACCCTCGAAGAAGACAAGCTCACCCTTTCGGTCAACGCCCCCGACAGCGGCGCCGCCGAGGAAGAACTTGCCGTGGCCTATGGCGACGAGCGGTTGGAAATCGGCTTCAACGCCAAATACCTGCTGGAAATCGCCAGCCAGGTGGATCGCGAGATCGCCGTGTTCCTGTTCAACTCCTCGGGCGATCCGACGCTGATGCGCGAAGGCAACGACACCTCCGCCGTCTATGTCGTCATGCCCATGCGGGTGTAAGTGGCCCCGGAATTTTTCAAAAATTCCGGTCCGTTTTCTTTGAAAGAAAACGGGTAGGCGCGGTGACGAACCTTGCGCTCACCCACCTCGAGCTTTCGCATTTCCGATCGCACAAACGCGCGGTGATCGATGTGGATGCGCGCCCTGTGGTGATCCATGGCCCCAACGGTGCCGGCAAGACCAATCTGCTCGAGGCCGTTTCGCTGTTTTCTCCTGGTCGCGGATTGCGACGCGCCGCGGCACAGGACATGGCCCGCCGCCCGGAGTCACTGGGCTGGAAACTTGTCGGCCATCTGAACAGTCTGCACCGGGTCCACGAAGTTGAAATCCGCTCTGAAGACAGCCAACCCCGTCAGGTGCGGATCGACGGCAAGGCGGCTGCGCAGACCGCACTGGGCCGGATCGCCCGGGTGCTCTGGCTGATCCCCGCGATGGACCGGCTCTGGATCGAGGGGGCCGAGGGGCGGCGTCGGTTTCTTGACCGGATCACGCTGTCGTTCTTTCCCGGGCATGCCGAGCTGAGCCTTGCCTATGAAAAGGCCATGCGCCAGCGCAACCAGCTTCTTAAGGACATGGTGCGCGACCCGCACTGGTATCTCGCGCTTGAGCGTCAGATGGCGCAGTCGGGGGCCGCGATCCATGCCAACCGGCTGGCCGCGCTGGATCATCTGGCCGCGGCGCAATCGGTCTCGGAAACCGCCTTTCCCACTGCCGAACTGACCCTCGCTCAGACCGAAGGCGAAATGCCGGTGAGCGAGGGCGATCTGGCCCGTGCGTTTGCCAGCAGCCGAATGCGCGACCTTTCCGCGGGGCGCAGCCTTGTCGGTCCGCATCGCAGCGACATGATCGGCGTGTTCTCGGCCAAGGGCATCCCGGCCCGCGACTGTTCGACCGGCGAGCAGAAGGCGCTGCTCATATCGCTGATCCTCGCCAATGCCCGCGCGCTGGCCCAGGATTTCGGCGCGCCGCCGATCCTGGTTCTGGACGAGGTCGCGGCGCATCTGGATGAACGCCGTCGGGGCGCGCTTTACGATGAGCTTTGCGCGCTGGGCGCACAGGCATGGATGACCGGGACGGGCGCGGAACTGTTTGCCGAACTGGGGGAGCGCGCCCAGCGGATCGAAGTGACCGAGGCGGACGGCGTGTCGCGCATTTCGCGGGATTGAATGATGCGTGCCCGCGCCCGGATTCGACCTGCCGGACGCGGCGGTCAGCGCCGGACATAGGTCTCCCACAGCCAGATCAGCAGCAGTGCGCCCAGAACTGCACCGATGAAGCCCGCGGCAAAGCTCATCACGCTGAGCAATATGCGCAGGATCAGCCCACCGATCATTGCCCCGCCGATGCCGATCGCCACGGTGGTGATGATGTCGGTTTCGAGATTCATGATCCGGGTGGCGAGAAACCCCGCCGCCGCGCCGATGATGATGAGCCAGACGATGGCCATGGGGCGCTCCTTTCAGCGTTTGCGGAAATGGGTTGGCACGATGACAAGCGCGCCGATGGAGGAAAAGACTGCGTTCAGCCCGGGTGAGGCGAAGCCGATGCCGAACATCAGCCGGATGAAATAAAACAGGAAGGCTCCGCCGACGCAGATGATGATCGAGGGGATGATGCCGTTATGGGTGAAGCCCGACTTTTCCGAGGCATAGCCGATGATGCCTGCGATGACGACGGTGCCCATGATTGTGGGGAACATGCGAAATTCCTTAATCGAACTGCGTGCCGGGTGAGAGGGGGAGGCCGCGCAGGACCGTATCGGCATCCTGCGCCTTGTGGCCGGATCTTTGCAAGCGTGTGATCTGCACTGCACCCATGCCGCAGGCCACCGTGAGACCCGCGTCGAGCAGGGTGCCGGGTGGCCCTTCGCCCTGGCCCATATGCGAGCCCAGCAGCTTGAGCCGTTCGCCGTTCAACATGCACCATGCGCCGGGAAAAGGCGAGAGGCCGCGGATCTGTCGGTCGATCTCGGGGGCGGGGCGGGTCCAGTCGATGCGGGCCTCGGACTTGTCGATCTTGGTGGCATAGGTGACGCCGGTTTCGGGTTGCGGCTCGGGGATAAGCCTATCGAGGCGGGAAAGCGCCTCAACGATCATCGTGGCGCCCATGGCAGCGAGGCGGTCATGCAGGTCGGCGGCGGTGTCCTCGGGGCCGATGGAGGTGGCGCGGCGCAAGAGCACCGGGCCGGTGTCGAGGCCTTCTTCCATCTGCATGATGCAGATGCCGGTTTGCGCGTCGCCGGCCATGATCGCGCGGTGGATCGGCGCCGCCCCGCGCCAGCGCGGCAGCAGCGAGGCATGGATGTTGAGGCAGCCGTGCTTCTGCGCATCAAGCACGGGTTTGGGCAGGATCAGCCCATAGGCCACGACCACGGCGATATCGGCGTGGAGATCGGCAAAGGCGAGCTGTTCTTTGGCGGGTTTGAGCGAGGCCGGGTGCCGGACGGCTAGGCCCAGTTTCAAAGCGCGGGCATGGACCGGGGTGAGGCGGTGCTTCTTGCCGCGCCCGGCGGGGCGGGGGGGCTGGCAATAGACGGCGGCAATGTCGTGACCCGCCTCGACCAGCGCGTCGAGCGCAGGGACCGAGAAGTCGGGGCTGCCCATGAAGATGATGCGCATTGTGAGGCACCTTTGGCTTGGGTCGAGAGGGGCGAGGGGCCAGCCCCTCGCGCTCCCCGAGGTATTTCGGGTCAGATGAAGGGGCGGGGTCGGCTCATTTCATCTTGTGGGCGCGTCTGATCAGCTTGTCACGTTTGAGTTTGGAGAGGCGATCAAAATACATCTTTCCATCGAGATGGTCGACCTGGTGCTGCACGGAAGTGGACCAGAGGCCGACAAGGTCGCGGGTTTCAATCTCGCCCGCTTCGTTGAGAAAGCGCACGGTCACGCCACGGGGGCGTTTGAGCCGGGCCGAGACACCGGGCAGGTTGGGGCTGGCCTCTTCATGGTCGCGCAGGATGGCGGAGGTGTCGATGATCTCGGGGTTGGCCATGCGGATCGCCTGGCCGCGCGTGTCGCTGGCATCGACCACGGCGAGGCGCAGCATCACGCCGATCTGGGGTGCGGCGAGGCCGACGCCGGGCATCGCCTCCATCGTGTCGATCATGTCGGTCCAGATGGCGCGGATCTCGTCGGTGATCCCGGCCACTGGGTCGGCGGGGCTGCGCAGGCGGCGGTCGGGCCATGGGATGCAGGGGCGGGCGGTCATGCGCGGGCCGCGAGCCACGGCTTTTCGAGGGTTTCACGCAGGGCGGGGTCGATGCGGTCGAGATGCAGCTTGCCGTTGAGGTGATCGAACTCGTGCTGGATCACGCGGGCGTCGGCGCCGTCGAAATCGCCCATGTGGATGTCGCCGGTTTCATCGGTCCATTGCATGGTGACGGCCGTGTGGCGTTCGACCGGGACGGCGAGGCCGGGGACCGAGAGGCACATTTCCTCCATCACCACGGGGATACGTTCGCAGGCGATCACCACCGGGTCGATCATCACCATCGGTGCCTTGTCGCCGTCTTTCCATGTCGTGTCGAACACGAAGAGCCGTTTCATCACGCCCACCTGTGGCGCGGCGAGGCCCCGGCCATTCGCGGCATACATGGTGTCGAACATGTCGGCGATGAGCGGGCGCATGTCCCGCTGGCCGACATGAGCGCAGCGCTCGGAAAGCCGCTTGTCGGGCCAGTGCAGGATCGGCAAGACGCTCACACGCGCGCCTTTTCCCGCTTGAGCTTCTGCATCTTGCGGGTGATCATCTGGCGTTTCATCGCGCCGAGATAGTCGATGAAGAGCTTGCCGTCGAGATGGTCAATCTCGTGCTGGACGCAGGTGGCCCAGAGACCGGCAAAATCCTCGCTTTGCGGATTGCCGTCGCGGTCGATCCATTTGACCGAGACCTCGGCGGGGCGGGTGACGTCGGCATATTGTTCGGGGATCGAGAGGCAGCCCTCTTCGTAGGTGCTTTGTTCGTCGGAGGGGGCGGTGATTTCGGGGTTGAACATGATGAGGGGGCGCGGGGCGGCGCCCTCTTCCTTGACGCAATCGAGAACGATGAGGCGGCTGAGCACGCCCACCTGCGGCGCGGCCAACCCGATGCCGGGCGCGTCATACATGGTTTCGAGCATGTCATCGGCCAGCGCGCGCAGATCGTCGGAGAGATCGGGCACGGGGGCGCAGGCCTTTTTCAGGCGCGGGTCGGGGTGAATGAGGATGGGCCGTTTCATGGAGGTGATCTAGGCGATGCCGGGGCGATCTGCAACGGTCTCGCGGACGACCAGGGTGCGGACCGATGGGACCGCGTTGTCGTCGAGCCGTGCGTCAGTCGCCTTAAGCAGGAATGTGTTCGCAAAAAATCGCAACTCTTGTGACGATGTCCCTATCAGGTGGCAAAAAGCAGAACAGCCTTCCATTCCTGCGCGAAATATCGGAAAAATCTGACTTGGCAGAAGGACGATTGTCACCCAGCTTGCAATGAGATTACCTTGCCACGCGGCGGGATCAAGGAGAACGTGATGAATTTTGACGAGGTCATCGACCGGCACCACACCCATTCGGTGAAATGGGACATGATGGAAAAGATTTACGGGGTGCCGGCCGATGACGGGATCCCGATGTGGGTGGCGGATATGGATTTCCGCCCGCCGGCCGCGATTCAGCGCGCGTTGCAGGGGATGCTCGATCACGGGATCTATGGCTATTACGGCGACGATGCCGCCTATCGCGCGGCCATCGGGTGGTGGATGCAAGCCCGCCATGGCTGGTCGATCGAACCGGACTGGATTTTCACCACCCACGGGCTGGTGAACGGGACCGCGATGTGCGTGGATACATGGACCGAACCGGGGGACGGGGTTGTCCTGTTCACGCCGGTCTATCACGCCTTTGCCAAGGTCATCAAAGCCAACGGGCGCCGGGTGGTGGAATGCCCGCTGGCGATCCGCGATGGTCGCTACGAGATGGATTTCGACAGCTATGACGCGATCCTCGACGGGTCGGAAAAGATGGTGATCCTGTGCAGCCCGCACAACCCGGGCGGGCGGGTCTGGTCGCGGGCCGAGTTGGAACAGCTGGCGGATTTCGCGCGGCGGCACGACCTGATCCTCGTTTCGGACGAGATTCACCACGACCTGGTGATGCCGTGGCAGCGTCACACGCCGATGGCGTTGATCGAAGGTGTGGCCGACCGGCTGGTGATGATGAGTGCAACGACCAAGACGTTCAACATCGCCGGGAGTCATTCGGGTAACGTGATCATCGCCGACGCGACGCTGCGCGCGCAGTTCGGGGCGCGGATGGCGGCGCTTGGCATGTCGCCCAATTCCTTCGGGCTGGTGATGGCCGAGGCGGCCTATTCCCCCGAGGGTGCGGAATGGGTGGATGCGCTTTGTGCCTATCTCGATGGCAACCGGCGGCTGTTCGACGAGGGGGTGAACGCGATTCCGGGACTGCGGTCGATGAAGCTCGAGTCGACCTACCTCGCCTGGGTGGATTTCGCGGGCACGGGGATGAGCCGGGACGAGTTCACCCGGCGCGTGGAACAGGGCGCGCGGATCGCGGCCAATCACGGGCCGACCTTCGGGACGGGAGGCGAAAGTTTCCTGCGCTTCAACCTGGCCACGCCGCGATCCGTGGTGCGCGAAGCGGTGGAGCGGATGCAGGCGGCGTTCGGCGATCTGCAATAGCTCGGGCGGTGCCCGGGCGCTGGCGAGAAACCGGCGAAGGCGTGTTCGGGCAGAACCTCGGTGATGCTTGATCCCGTCCCTGAAGACCACTGTCTTGGACCGTAGCAGATCAAGCGCGTCGCAAATGACTCGGGAAGCCCTTTTCGCGAGACTTGCGCTGCGTCTCGACTTGTCCCTGTCTTGGATATCGGGCGAAACGCGTCATGGCCTGGCGTCGAACGTGAACCCCTCAGCCCTACGGGACGACGGGCCGTTGTTTCGACAATTGCACGGCAAGGATGCCCGCCGCGACGGTGGCCACGCCGATCACGTCGAGCGTGCCCATCTTCTCGCCCAGCAGAGCCGCGGCGACGGCGACGCCGAAGAACGGGTTGAGAAAGTGGAAGGTCGCGGCCTTGACCGCGCCGATCTGGTTGACCAGCGTGAACCAGACCCATGTCGCCATCAGCCCCGGCACGATCGTGGTATAGATGAACGCGACGACGAGTTGCCAGGACCAGATGACCGTCAGGGTTTCGGTCATGGCCGACACCACGGCGAGGCCGGCGGCGCCCACGAACATCTGTAGCCCCACGATCATCATCACGTTGCCCCCCGATGAGGCGCCGCGCACCGACAACGTGGCGACCGCGAGGGCAACGGCCCCGATGATGCACAGGGTGATCCCGGTCCAGTCGAGCCCGCCATCGAGCCGCCCGCCCATGATCAGCCCGACCCCGACAAAGCCGATGACAAGGCCGAAGAACGCCATCGGGCTGAGCGCGTCGCCGAGGAACACCCGCCCCAGCAGCGCCACGATCAGGGGCATGGTGCTGGCGATGATCGAGGCGAGGCCGGCCTCGATCCATTGCATGGCGACGAAATTGAGGCCGAGATAGAGGGCGTTCTGGCAGATCCCGAAAATGATCGTCGCGCGCCATTGCGCCCGCGTCAGGCGCAGGGTCTGACCAAGGGCCAGGGCGATCGCCACGCCGATCAGCCCCGAGATGAAGAACCTGAGCGCGAGAGAGCCCATCGGCGGCGCATAGGCGACGATGACCCGGGCCGAGGTGAAGGCCGAGGACCACATGAAGGCAAAGGCCAGCCCCATCAGGATTGCGCGCAGGTTCATGTGATGCCTCGCCTCGTGCAGGTTTCGCGTCCGTTGCGCAGTTAACTGCCGCGCGGGGGGAACGGCAAGGGCACTAAATGAAAAGGCCACCCGGGCGGGTGGCCTTGGAACGCGGGATGTGCGCGGGTTCAGCCGTTCACGCTGTCCTTGAGCGCCTTGGCGATGGTCATCTTGACCACCTTGTCGGCGTCTTTCTTGATCTGTTCGCCGGTGGCGGGGTTGCGCACCATCCGCTCGGGGCGTTCGCGGCAATAGATCTTGCCCACGCCGGGAAGAGTCACGGCGCCCCCGCCCGACACTTCGCGGGTGATGATCGAGACGATCGCGTCCAGCGCGCCGCCGGCGGTTTTCTTGTCGCTGCCCATTTCGTCGGCCAGGGCGGCAACAAGCTGGGTCTTGGTCATCGGTTTTGCCATTTTCGGTCTCCTTGTTTCTGCCCGATTTCTTGGGCCTCATTTCCGTCATATAACGGGATATAGGTTAGGAACACAACGAATAGTGGCTCATGGCAAGCCAAAAACGTGCATTTTGTGGCGATTTCCGCGCAGTCAAAGAAAGGCGGTTTCGTTGAAACTGCGCAATTTGCGGCTGTGAATGCGTTCGAGCGGCATGTCGCGGAGGTATTCCATGGCGCGAATCCCGATCATCAGGTGGCGTTCGACCTGCCCCCGGTAGAAATCGCTGGCCATGCCGGGCAGCTTCAACTCGCCATGGAGCGGCTTGTCCGAGACGCACAAGAGCGTGCCATAAGGCACCCGGAACCGGAAGCCGTTGGCGGCGATGGTCGCGCTTTCCATGTCCAGCGCGATGGCGCGGCTCTGACTGAGACGCTGCACCGGGCCATGGGTTTCGCGCAGCTCCCAGTTGCGGTTGTCGAAGCTCGCCACGGTGCCGGTGCGCATCACCTTCTTGAGGTCATAGCCGTCCAGCCGTGTTTCGCTGGCCACCGCCCGTTCCAGCGCGATCTGGATTTCGGCCAGCGGCGGGATCGGCACCCAGACCGGCAGGTCGTCGTCGAGCACGCGGTCCTCGCGCAGATAGGCATGGGCCAGCACGAAATCGCCCAGGCTCTGGCTGTTGCGCAGCCCCGCGCAATGGCCGACCATGATCCAGGCATGCGGCCGCAGCACCGCGATATGATCGGTGGCGGTCTTGGCATTCGACGGGCCGACCCCGATATTCACTAGGGTGATGCCCGCCCCTTTCTTGCGCTTGAGGTGATAGGTCGGCATCTGGGGCAGCTTGGCGGGCTTCGGCAAGGGCGCGTCGGGGTCACGGATCTCGGCATTGCCGGTGGCGACGAAACTCTCGTATCCGCTGGCGGGGTCGGCCAGCGCCTTGCGGGCGAAATCCTCGAACTCGTTGACGTAGAACTGGTAGTTGGTGAACAGCACATAATTCTGGAAGTGCTCGGGGTCGGTGGCGGTATAATGCGAAAGCCGCGCCAGCGAATAATCGACCCTCTGCGCGGAGAAGGGGGCAAGCGGCCCTTCGCCGCCGATGCCGGCCTCATAGGTCCCGTTGACGATATCGTCATTGGTCGTGGCCAGGTCGGGAACGTCGAACAGGTCGCGCAGGGTGAAACCGGCCGCCCCCTGATGCGGCACCAGGATATCGGGATCGGATGACATGGCGAAATGCACGGGGATCGGGGTGTCGGACACGCTGATCTCGACCGGAACACCGTGGTTCTCGATCAGGAGCGCAATCTGCTGGCGCAGGTAATTCCCGAAGAGATCGGGACGCGTGATCGTGGCCGCATGGGTTCCGGGGTCCGAGACATGGCCGAAACTCAGCCGGCTGTCGATTTCGGCAAAGCTTGTCGTGATCAGCCGTATCTGCGGGTAGAACGCACGTACACGCGCCGGTGGCAGCTCGCCCGCCATGGCCGCGAGAAACCTGGTCTTGAGGAAACCGACCGCATCGTCATAGAGCGCGCAGAGCCGTTCGACCGCCTGCGCGGCATCCATGAACAGTTCGGTCTCGGGCACCTCGGGCGAAAGGAATTCGGTCTCGGGCTGTGTCAAGGCAGGCTCCATTCTGGCGGGATTCTCGACCCGGACGCGGCGATCTTCAATCTGCGGATCACGGCACGTTGACATGCCCATGCCCCGGGATCAAGTTGCACAGGAACAGGGATCGCAGGTGCGGCGCATGGATTATGAAACGGTGAGCCCGAATGAGTTCGGCGCCTCCCTTCGCGGGATCGGGCTCAACATTCTGGTGCGCGATGTCGAGGCCACGGCGGCGGCCCTTGCCACGGTGTTCGGCATGGGGGTGCATCGTCTCTCGGCCGATTTTGCCATCATCACCTATGGCGGCCAGGTTTTTCAGCTTCATGCTGACGGAACCTATGCAGAGAATCCGCTCTTGACGATCCTGCCGGAAAATCCACCCCGGGGCGGGGGCGTCGAAATCCGCCTCTACGACAGTGACCCGGACCAGGCCGTCCAACGCGCCGAGGTTGCCGGGCTGACCATCCTGCAGCCCCCGCGCGACAAACCGCATGGCCTGCGCGAAGCCTATATTCTCGATCATGACGGATATGCCTGGGTGCCCTCGCGCCCGTTGCGTGGCACCGACACTGCATGAACTCACTGATTCAAAGGAGACCCCGATGAGCGTGACCAATCTTCGCCCGAACATGGAGCACTGGCAGGAAAGGGTGGACCTTGCCGCGGCGTTTCGCTGGACCGCGCGGCTCAACCTGCATGAAGGTGTGGCCAATCATTTCAGCCTGGCCATCAATGATGACGGAACCCGGTTCCTGATGAACCCCTACCAGGTGCATTTTTCCCGCATCAAGGCCAGCGACCTGATCGAGGTCGACGCGAACGACCCCGAGACCCTGACCGGGCCGAATGCGCCGGACCCGACGGCCTGGGGGCTGCATGGCGGGATTCACCGGCATTGCGCGCATGCGCGCTGTGCGATGCATGTGCATTCGATCCACGCCACGGTTCTGGCCAGCCTTGCGAATTCGAGATTGCCGCCGATCGACCAGAACTGTGCCACCTTCTTCAACCGCTACGTGATCGACGATCATTATGGCGGGCTGGCCTTCGAGGAAGAGGGCGAACGCTGTGCCGACCTGCTGACCGACCCGAAAAAAAAGGCGCTGATCATGGGCAATCACGGCATCATGATCATCGGCGAAACGGTGGCCGAGACGTTCAACCGGCTCTATTATTTCGAGCGCGCCGCCGAGACCTATATCCGCGCGTTGCAAACCGGACAGCCCTTGCGGGTGCTGTCGGACGAGATCGCCGAGAAAACCGCGCGCGAGCTGGAAACCTATCCCGAACAGGACGAACGGCATCTGAGCGAGTTGAAGGCCATCCTCGACGAGGAAGGCTCGAATTTCGCAACCTGAGCGCGGCGCGCGCTTTCTTAACCGTCTGTCAAAACGGGAAAACCCATGGATTTCGATCTGAGCGACGAACAGAGAATGATCGTCGAGACCACGCGCGGTTTCGTCGAGAACGAGATTTACCCGCATGAGGCCGAGGTCGAGCGCAGCGGCCATCTGCGCATGGAGCTGATCCGCGAGGTGCAGGCCAGGGCGATGGACGCGGGGCTTTATGCCGCCAACATGCCCGAGGAGGTGGGCGGCGCCGGTCTCGATACGCTGAGCTGGCTGCTCTACGAGAAAGAGCTGGGGCGGGCCAATTACGCGCTGCACTGGACCTGCGTGGCGCGGCCGTCGAACATTCTTCTGGCCGGCACCGAAGAGCAGAAGGAGAAATACCTTTACCCCTGCATCCGTGGCGAGACATGGGATTGCCTTGCCATGACCGAGCCGGGCGCCGGGTCGGACCTGCGCGGCATGAAGGCGACCGCGCGGCCGGACGGCGACGATTTCATCCTTGATGGCACCAAGCATTTCATCAGCCATGCCGACATTGCCGGTTTCGCGATTGTGTTCATGGCCACCGGCGAAGAGGACACCCCGCGCGGACCCAAGAAGCGCATCACCGCCTTTTTCGTGGACAAGGGCACGCCCGGGTTCACCGTGCGTGATGGGTATCGCAACGTCTCGCACCGCGGCTATACCAACGCGATCCTCGAATTCGACAACTGCCGCCTGCCGAAATCGGCGGTTCTGGGCGAGGTGCATCAGGGATTCCAGGTCGCCAATGACTGGCTGGGCGCGACGCGGCTTCAGGTGGCGGCGACCTGTCTCGGCCGCGCCGACCGCGCCTTGCAGCACGCCATTGCCTATGCCGCGGAACGCAAGCAGTTCGGCCAGCAGATCGGCAAGTTCCAGGGGGTGAGTTTCAAACTCGCGGACATGGCGATGGAGTTGAAGGCAGCGGAGCTTCTGACATGGCAAGCGGCGTGGAAATTCGATCAGGGCACGGTGACCGAAGCCGACATGTCAATGGCCAAGCTCAAGGCGACCGAGGTGCTGGCCATGATCGCGGATGAGGCGATCCAGATCCATGGCGGCATGGGGTTGATGGAGGAATTGCCGCTGGAACGGATCTGGCGCGACGCGCGGCTTGAGCGCATCTGGGAGGGCACATCGGAGATCCAGCGCCACATCATCAGCCGCGAATTGCTGCGGCCGCTGGGCGGGTGAGGCCGGACAAACCCCATGGTGCGTGACCTTTCAAGACTGTTCCGGCCCCGCTCGATTGCCGTGATCGGCGGCGGCGCGTGGTGCGCGCAGGTGATTGAGCAATCGCACAGGTTGGGGTTTGCCGGGCCGATCTGGCCGGTGCATCCCAAGGCGCGCGAGGTCGCGGGCATCCCCGCCTTTGCCCGGCTCGAAGACCTGCCCGACGCGCCAGACGCCGCTTTTGTCGGAATTAACCGGGAGGCCACGGTCGAGGCGGTCGCGGCCCTGTCGCGGATGGAGGCCGGCGGGGCGGTCTGTTTCGCGTCGGGCTTTGCCGAGGCGCAGGCCGAGGACGACCGCTCAGAGGCGGTGCAGGCACGCCTGATCGCCGCGGCGGGCGAGATGCCGATCCTCGGGCCGAATTGCTATGGCTTCATCAATGCGCTCGACGGTGCGCTCTTGTGGCCCGATCAGCATGGCTGCGGCCGGGTCGAGCGGGGCGTGGCGATCCTGACCCAAAGCTCGAACATCGCGATCAACCTGACCATGCAGCGCCGCGCCCTGCCGATTGCCTATACCGTCACCTGCGGGAACATGGCCCAGACCACGCAGGCCGAGATCGCGACGGGATTGCTCGACGATCCGCGGGTCACGGCCATCGGGCTGCATGTCGAAGGGTTTGCCGATCTGCGCGCCTGGGAGCGCCTCGCGTGCAAGGCCCGTGACAAGGGCGTGCCCCTCGTGGCGATCAAGGTGGGCCGGTCCGACAAGGCGCGTGCGGCCACGATATCGCATACCGCATCGCTGGCTGGCGGGGATGCGGGGGCGCAGGCCCTGCTCGACCGGCTGGGTATCGCGCGGGTCGATGACCTGCCAAGTTTTCTCGAAACACTCAAGCTCTTGCACGCGACCGGGCCGCTGGACGGGGGCACGCTCGCGGCGGTCAGTTCCTCGGGCGGCGAGGCCAGCCTTGTCGCCGATACGGCGCATGGATGCGCCTTGCGGTTTCCCCCGCTCACCACCGGCCAGAACGCGGCGTTGCGCGATGTGCTGGGCCCCAGGGTCGCGCTGGCCAATCCGCTCGATTATCACACCTATATCTGGCGTGACACCGAGGCGATGACGCGGGTCTTCTCGGCCATGACCGGGCCGGAGATCGCACTCACGCTGTTGATCGTGGATTATCCGCATACTGATGCCGCGGATTGGGAATGCGCGACCCGCGCCGCGCTGCAAACCCGGGCGCGGACGGGTCGCAACGTGGCTGTCGTGGCGACCCTGCCCGAGTTGATGCCCGATCATGTCGCAACCCGGCTGATCGCGGGGGGCGTGGTGCCCATGCACGGCCTGCGCGAAGCCATCGGCGCGGCGCAAGCGGCGGTGCGGCGGCCCCCGCCCTGCCCGGAGCCCGTGGCGCTTGGCCGGATCGGCGGCCCAGGGCAGGAGGCCTGGACCCTGACCGAGGCCGAGGCCAAACCGGCGCTGGCCCGGCATGGCTTGGCCATTCCGCGCGGAGCCATTGCCGGATCGCTCGCCGAGTGTGCCACCGAAGCCACGCACCTTGATCCGCCGCTCGCGCTCAAGGGACTGGGGATCGCGCATAAGTCCGAAGCGGGCGCCGTGCGCCTGAACCTCGATCGAGGCGAGATCGGGGCGGCGGCCGCCGACATGCCAAGCGAGACCTTCCTGATCGAGGAAATGGTGCAGGGTGCGGTGGCCGAGCTTCTGGTCGGGATCACGCGCGACCCGGCGCATGGGTTCGTCCTGACGCTCGCCGCAGGCGGGGTTCTGACCGAGCTTCTGGGCGACAGCGCCTCGCTCTTGCTGCCGGCCGCGCGGGATGATGTCGAACATGTCCTGCGCAAGCTGAAGGTGTTTCCCCTGCTGGCCGGGTTTCGCGGCAAGCCCGGGGCCGACCTGGGGGTGGCTCTGGATGCCATCGAGGCGGTTCAGGCCTATGCCCTTGCCAATCTGGATGACCTCGAAGAGGTTGAAGTCAATCCGCTCATCTGCACCGCGACCGGCGCCATCGCCGCCGACGCGCTGATCCGAAAGGCCCGACCATGACCGACCCGATCAAGACCCACCGCGAAGATCACATCCTGATGGTGACGCTCGACCGGCCCAAGGCCAACGCCATCGACCTGGCCACATCGCGCATCATGGGCGACGTGTTCGCCGATTTCCGCGATGACCCGGAATTGCGCGTGGCGATCATCACCGGGGCGGGCGACAAGTTCTTCTGCCCCGGTTGGGATCTCAAGGGGGCGGCGGACGGGGACGCCGTGGATGGCGACTACGGGGTCGGCGGATTCGGCGGCTTGCAGGAATTGCGCGACCTCAACAAGCCGGTGATCGCGGCGGTGAACGGGATATGCTGTGGCGGCGGGCTGGAATGGGCGCTGTCGGCCGACATCATCCTGGCCGCCAATCATGCCAGCTTTGCCCTGCCGGAAATCCGATCGGGCACGGTGGCAGACGCGGCGAGCGTCAAGCTGCCCAAGCGCATCCCCTATCACATCGCGATGGAATTGCTGCTGACCGGGCGGTGGTTCGATGCGCAGGAGGCACATGGCTGGGGTATCGTCAACCATGTCCACCCGGGCGATCAGTTGATCGACAAGGCATGGGAGATGGCGCGCCTCTTGGCATCGGGGCCGCCGCTGGTCCATGCCGCGATCAAGGACATCGTGCGCGATGCCGAGGATTCGAAGTTCCAGGACACGATGAACCGCGTCACCAAACGGCAACTGGCGACGGTGGACAGGCTCTATGCCTCGGAAGATCAGCTTGAAGGCGCGCGCGCCTTTGCCGAGAAACGCGATCCGGTCTGGAAAGGAAAGTAGTCGCGCGGCAGGAAACCCACCGGCACGCCTGTTGTCGGTCCGCGACCGAATGCGCGGCCCGTGCCTTGCGGGTCGCGAATGTGGCCTAGGGATGCCGATGAGCGAGTTTTCGCAACTGCAGAATTCCTTACCTTGCCTAAACCATGTTCAAGGACATATGATTTTGCGTTAATGACGTGTGCGAATCGGATCCTGTTTCAAGCTGTTGTAAAATTTAATTCTATCCGGTTGGCACCATATCCGTTATCGCGCGTGTTGCTGATCTTTGGTCCGGGGGGGCACGATGTATTTTTACGACATGGTCACGTCCTTGACGCGAAAACAAAAGCGTCTCATTTTCCTGATCATTGACGCTACGATCGTTCCGGTTGCTCTTTACGCGGCCGTCCTGCTGAACGCCGAGGTGATCGCCGATTGGCGTCTTTTCCTGGCCACGCTCCCGCTTTGCGCCGTCTTGACAGGCATCGCGGTCGTTTCATCGCATTTTCTCGGGCTGACCCGGATCAAGCTCAACGCCTACGAATTCCAGGGCATTGCCAAGACGGCAATTCATGCGTCCATCCTTGGCACCGTTGCCGCGCTTCTGAACACCATGACGGGGCATCCGGTGAACACTGAGATCATTCTGATCTTCACGATGCTGATTGTGATCATGGGTGTTTCCGCCCGGTTGCTTCTGCGTCAGATCCTGATTCAGATCTATCGCAGGGGCACCGATCGGATCAGGGTGTTGATTTATGGTGCGGGGCAAACCGGCCAACAGCTCGCTGCCGCGCTCCGCACGGATGACCAGATCGAACCGGTTGCCTTTGTCGACGACAACCCGACTCTTCAGAGCCTCGTGATTTCCGGGTTGCCCGTCTTTGCACCGGCGAAAGTGCCCGAGCTGATCACCGAACACCGCATCAACAGGGTGGTTCTGGCGATGCCGACCGCGTCACAGACAGAACAGGCGCGCATTGCGCACCGCCTCCGTCTTCTGGGGTGCGAAGTCCACTCCTTGCCGTCTTTTGCTGCAATGATCAGCAAGGGTGACATCGGCACACGCATGACCCCTGTATCGCTTGACGATCTTCTGGGGCGCAACCGTCTCGAAAAAGAGCTGCCGACAGTATCGAAAACCTATTCCGGCAGACACATCCTGATCACGGGTGCAGGTGGGTCGATCGGATCCGAACTTTGCCGACAGTTGATCGCGTGCAAACCGAAGCGCCTTGTGCTTCTGGATCATTCAGAGCTTGCGCTCTACACCATCGTCAAGGAACTCCAGAACCTCGCCGGCGATACCGAGATCGAGCCCATTCTGGGATCGGTCTGTGATCGGTCGCTGATCGACAAGGTTCTTACGGGAAACCAGATCGACGTCGTCCTGCATGCCGCCGCCTACAAGCATCTCACCCTGGTGGAGACCAACGAGATTGCCGGGTTGGACAACAACGTATTCGGAACCAAGGTCATTGCCGATGCGGCCCGCGCAGCCGAAGTTGACCGGTTCATCCTGGTCTCGTCGGACAAGGCAGTCCGACCGACCAACGTGATGGGCGCATCCAAGAGATTGGCGGAACTCGTGGTGCAGGATCTTGCCACACGCTCTGAAAAGACGCGGTTTTCCATGGTGCGGTTCGGCAATGTCCTGGGGTCCTCGGGTTCGGTCATTCCGCTTTTCGAGGAGCAGATCGCCCGCGGGGGCCCGGTGACACTGACCCATGGTGAGGTCACGCGGTATTTCATGACGATTTCCGAGGCTGCCCGACTGGTTCTTCTGGCGGCGTCCTTTTCGCGCGGCGGCGATGTATTCGTCCTGGACATGGGCGAACCGATCGCAATCCGAAAACTGGCACGCCAGATGATCGAAGGGTCGGGTCTTACTGTTCTGGATGAGAACAACCCCAAAGGTGACATAGGGATCGTGGAGATCGGCTTGCGCCCTGGTGAAAAGCTCCATGAGGAGTTGCTGATTTCGTCCGATATGTTGACGACCCCGCATCAGAAGATCATGCGCGCTCAGGAGAATTATCTCAGCGAGCTTGAAATGGCCAACGCGCTCAAGGATCTGCGCAGCGCTATCGACAAGCGTGACCGCGAAGCGGCCCGCAAGATCATCGCGCGGTGGGTCGAGCGTTTCGAAGAGCCGCAGGAAGCTGAAGCCAGGATCAATTAGGCGACCCATAAGCGGGTGTCCCAATTTTGGTTGGCGTGAATCGCCTCTACGCATGTGCAGACGCCATTTCCGGCGGCTGAGGCTGGCGGCCCTGGGCCCGCATATGACCTGCCTCAACCGCATCAACCGATGCCCGGCAGGCGAAAGCGCGCTTTCGTCGATAGGAGGAAAAAAGAAAACTCTCGCAAAATGACAAACCCCCGGGGCTGAGCCACGGGGGTCGTTGAGTCGTCCGAGAACGGAGTCAGCTCAGAGCAGACCTTCGCGCTGTGCTTTCTTGCGGGCCAGTTTGCGAGCCCGGCGAATCGCCTCGGCTTTCTGGCGCGCTTTCTTCTCGGAGGGCTTCTCGAAATGCTGCTTGAGCTTCATTTCGCGAAAGACACCTTCACGTTGCAACTTCTTCTTCAGGGCACGGAGCGCCTGATCGACGTTGTTATCGCGAACACTTACCTGCATGTGGTTTTCACCACCTTTCTAGATTGGAGTTGCTGGATTAGCAGGAAGCCGCCGTATAGCAACTGCCGTCTGCTTTGTCTAGGGTGGCGGCAAAGGAGTCGTTTGATGTCGGACATGATCGAGAAACTCTTGGACGCCGCGCTGATCCACGTGCCCTTCGACGGCTGGAGCGAGGCCACGTTCAAGGCCGCGGTCGCCGAAAGCGGGATCGAGATGGCGCTGGCCCGGGCCCTGTGCCCGCGCGGCGCGGTGGATCTTGCCGTGGCCTATCACAAGCGGGGTGACCGACGGATGGTCGCGCGCCTGAACGAGGCCGCGCTTTCGCAGATGCGCTTTCGCGACCGGATCGCGGCGTCGGTGCGCTACCGGATCGAGGCCATCGAGGACAAGGAACTCGTGCGCCGGGGCATGACCCTTTTCGCGCTGCCGCAACATGCGCCCGAGGGCGCTCGGCTGATCTGGGGCACCTGCGACCTGATCTGGCGCAGCCTTGGCGACACCTCGGATGACGTGAACTGGTATACCAAGCGGATGACGCTGTCGGGGGTCTATTCCTCCACCCTTCTGTTCTGGCTGGGGGACGAGAGCGAAGGCAGCGCGGCGACTTGGGCTTTCCTGGATCGGCGGATCGAGGACGTGATGCAGTTCGAGAAGGTCAAGGCCAACCTGCGCGACAACCCGGCCCTGTCGCGGATGCTCAAGGGGCCGCTGGACGTGCTGGGCCGCATCCGCGCGCCGAAGCCGCGGGATGACATGCCGGGACATTGGGACAAGTGAGAGGGGCAGACATGGCAGACATGAGCGAGACGATGAAAGCGGTCGAGATTTCCACGCCGGGCGGACCCGAAGTCCTGACCCCCTGCACGCGACCCATGCCGCGGGCCGGACAGGGCGAAGTGGTGATCCGCGTGGCATGGGCGGGGGTGAACCGGCCCGACGCGCTGCAACGGGCGGGCAACTACGCGCCACCGCCCACCGCAAGCGACCTGCCCGGGCTTGAGGCATCGGGCGAGGTGTCCGAGGTCGGCCCCGGCGTGATCGAGTGGAAGGTGGGCGACAAGGTCTGCGCGCTTCTGCCCGGCGGCGGCTATGCCGAATACGTGGCCACGCCCGCCGCCCATTGCCTTCCGATCCCTGCGGGGATGGACCTGCGCGAGGCCGCCTGCCTGCCCGAGACCTTTTTCACCGTCTGGACCAACGTGTTCATGCGCGGCGGGTTGAAGGCCGGGGAACGGTTCCTTGTGCATGGTGGCAGCTCGGGCATCGGGACGACCGCAATCCAACTGGCGAACCATTTCGGCGCGCGGGTGTTTGCCACGGCCGGCTCGGACGAGAAATGCCAAGTCTGCACCGATCTCGGGGCGGAACGGGCGATCAATTACAGATCGGAGGATTTCGTCGAGGTGGTGAAGGCCGAGGGCGGCGCCGACCTCATCCTTGACATGGTGGGGGGCGATTACCTGCCCCGCAACGTGAATGCGCTCGCCAATGACGGGCGGCTGGTGCAGATCGCCTTTCTGAACGGTCCCAAGGTCGAGTTGAATTTCGCCCAGGTCATGGTGCGGCGGCTGACCATCACCGGCAGCACCCTGCGCCCGCAATCCGATCTTGCCAAGGCGCGGATCGCCGAAGAGCTGCGCGCCCATGTCTGGCCACTACTGGATGTGGGGGCGGTGGCGCCGGTGATGGACAGCGAGTTCGCGCTTGAAAAGGCATCCAACGCCCATGCACGGATCGAAAGCCCGGGACATGTGGGCAAGATCGTGTTGAAGGTGGGGTGAGTGGGGCCACTGGCCCCACTCGGTCTTGTTCATTCACTCCTAACGTGTTGACCGCATTGCCTCATCAAGGCTGCAAGGCTTCACCTCAGGGAACCGTTTTCCGGTCCTCACCTCAGAAACACGCCCTTGGTTGATGCCGCCAAGATGGGCAGCAATTTGAGCATGGTTCATTTCAGTGCCCTTCAGCAGAGCTTTGATTTTCGCCGCCATCGTAGGCGTCAGTTTGGGTGAACGCTGCGTCATCGCATCGCTCCTCTTTTGCCGCGTTGCAAAAAACGTGGCCCCAAACTACACTGTGCCCACAAGCGGGAGGAAACAGCGCATTCTGGCGTCGGTCCTCGGATCGCGTGCGGCGCAGCAATCCAATTCCCTCAGACATAGAGGTTCGCGCCAACGGACCTCTATGTCGCCACTCAACAGTTAGTCGGCAGTGTCAGTTGACCATGCTAAATGTTGTTCTGAAATAGTATCGCGAGCGCATGTAGGGCGCAAATTGTATATTTCCGTGGAAACCCGGAGAGAGCTTCAAGACACAACATACTGGGCAGCAAGAAGAGATAGGCACAATATAATGTGTCATCTCTCTTGCACAGACTACACATGGAAGGTAGGCATGGCAGAGCGCCAAGTCGGATTTAACAGGCTGCTGAAAAAGGCCGGTCTCGACGCGGTTTCGAGAACATGATTCACTCCCGGCACGGCAGCGGCGGTGAGGG
>JAABTV010000051.1 GCA_011389685.1 Paracoccaceae bacterium | reverse complement strand
TGTTATACATGCCGCAGTCCAGATCCTTCCAGTCGCTCATGAGCGGGGCGCTTTCGGGCAGATGGTCGGTCCAGGCATCGCCGGGAACCTCGGTGGTCTGGCTGATGATGTCGAACTGACCGTCATCGCGGATCTCGCCGATCAGCACCGGCTTGGACAGGTGATGGTTGGCGTTCATCACCGCCATGCCGCCGGTGAGGTTGGGGAATTCCTGCCCCCACATCGCCGCGCGCACGGCGTCCACATCGGTGGTGCCGGCCGCCTCGACCGCGTTCACCCACATGTTGAAGCCGATGTAATGCGCCTCCATCGGGTCATTGGTCACGCGGTCCTCGCCGGCATAGGCCTTCCATGCCTCGACAAACGCGGCGTTGATCCCGGTATCGGCGGACTGGAAATAGTTCCACGCGGCCAGGTGGCCCACCAGCGGCGCCGTATCGAGGCCTGAAAGCTCTTCCTCACCGACCGAGAAGGCGACGACGGGAATATCCGCCGCATCGACGCCCTGCGCGGCCAGCTCCTTGTAAAAGCCGACATTCGCATCGCCGTTGATGGTCGAGATCACGCCGACCTGCTTGCCCGAGGCGCCCAGCGCCACCACGTCCGACACGATGGTGGCCCAGTCGGAATGGCCGAAGGGGGTGTAATTGACGAAAATGTCCTCATCCGCGATGCCCTTGGATTTCAGGTAGGAATCAAGGATGTTGTTGGTGGTCCGGGGATAGACGTAATCGGTCCCCAGAAGCGCGAAACTCTCGACGCCCAGTTCCTCAAGGAAATAATCCACCGCCGGGATCGCCTGCTGGTTCGGCGCGGCACCGGTATAAAAGACGTTGCGCGACGATTCCTCGCCCTCGTATTGCACCGGATAGAACATCAGGCCGTTGAGTTCCTCAAGCACCGGAAGGGCGGATTTGCGGCTCACCGAGGTCCACGAGCCAAAGATTACGTCGACCTCGTTCACGGTCAGCAATTCGCGCGCCTTCTCGGCAAAGAGCGGCCAGTCCGAGGCCGGATCGACCACCACGGCCTCGATCTCGCAGCCCAGAACGCCGCCCTTGGCGTTCTGCTGTTCGACCAGCATCAGGACGGTATCCTTGAGCGTGGTTTCCGATATCGCCATCGTGCCGGAAAGCGAGTGCAGCACGCCGACCTTGACCGGGCAATCCTGGGCGAATGCAGGTGCGCCAAGGAGCGCCGTTGTCGCGGCCAGACCGGCCAGCAGGGTTTTACGTGTCATCTTTCTTCAATCTCCCGTGTCAGTGCTGCCACAGCGGCAGCATGAGGCTTCGCGCCGTTATTTTGCGGGGCAATCGCTGCACAGGTGCAGGCCGACCCTTCTTTGCCTTGTCGTTGCGGTGCCGGCTTGGCGACCCTTCGATCGCTCCGCCCTGCTCTTTACGACGAACTTCAACAAACACGGCGAGTCCCGGTGGGGCAAAGAAAGGACAGGCAGAATGCGGCCTTGAAACCGCGCAAGCCCGGGTTTTGGGCGTTTCCGGTCAGTTTCGCCCATCTTTTCTGCAGGTGCGAAAGGATTGCTGCACCGCCAAAGCGGACAGGTTCAGCCAGCCCCGCCAGGCCGGACGGGGCATGTCCCGCCTCGCTCGCGGCCGGGTGTTCGCCACCTGGAACAGGTTCCCGATGGGGACCCGGCATGCCCGAGGTGTGCCGTGAAGCAGGGCGGGTCTGGCCTTGAGCGGACGTTGCCCCAACCTTAGAGGAGCCGCGCAGCGCCCGACCGCGGGTGGGCGCTCCGACGGTTGAGGAGGGCACTTCATGGTGCTGAATACTCCAACGGCTGTAAGGGGTTGAACGTTGAAAAGCGCCCGCCGGGGGGCGGTCGGGCGCTGCGCGGCGGCGCGTTCCGCGCCTCGATTCCGCGCATTGGTGCTCAATTTCGGCGTCCGCTCAGGGCCATGACCAGCCCCCGCGCATCCGCTCGGCAGCAGGCATCTTGTGTCAGGCGGCGAACACTGGCGGCGTTCCGGATCGCATCCGGACACCATCGCCATCCATCAGATCCCCAGAATAGCGGCGGCGGCGGCAAGATCCTGAACGATCAGGCCGTGGGACTTGTAACCCGTGATCTCGCCCTGTGATCCCCTGCCGCCCGCATCGCCCGACAGGACCGCGCCCAGCTCGGTCACGGGGTAATCCCTGTCCACGACACCGGCCTCTTTCGCGCCGAGGATCTCGCCCGCCTCGCGGCTGGCGCTCTCGCACGAGTCGGTGAACATGCGCAGCCGCGCGACCGCGGAATCGTCCACTTCGCGACTGTCGGCGAGGCTGGCCCCGACAAGGTTGAGGTGCTGGCCCGGTTCAAGCAATGCACCGGGCAGAAAGGCTGCGCGCGCCGAGGTGACCGTGTGGATCACATCGGCGCCGGACAGGGCCGCGCCCAACGCCTCGACCACCTCGATCCGGTCCCTTTCATTGGCAAATTCCGCAAGCAGCGCCCGGGCCTTGGCGGGGTCGCGCGCCCAGAGCCGCAGTTGCGCGTTCGGAAAACAATCGAGACAGGCGCGCAGGTGCCATTCGGCCTGCTCGCCCGCGCCACAGATCGTCATCACGCCCGGATCGGGCCGCGCCAGCGCCCGCGTGGCCAGCATCGTGACCGCAGCGGTGCGCATCGCGGTCAGCCCGTCGGCATCGAATATCGCCAGCGGCCGACCATCGGTGCTGTCGAACAGCAGGACATATCCCTGGTGACTGGACAGGCCCATCGCCGGGGCGCCGGGGTAAAGGCTGAGGATCTTGGCGCCGTGCACCGGCGGATCGCTCAGCGCGCCATACATGACCCCCACCCGCCCGTCGTCATTGACCGGCACGGCAAGGCGCGGCGGGTGCAGCGCCTTGCCCTGGGAGACCGCGATCATCGCTCGGCGCATCGGCTCCAGCAGGTCCGCCACGCCGATGCGGGCGGTGATCTCGGCGGCACTGAAAATGCGGGGGGCGATCATGCGCGGCGTCCGGATTCGGCAATGCGGGCGGCAAGGTGCAGGAAGATCACCACGCAGGTCACGGGAATGACGCTGCCGACCACGGCCATGTTGAGGTTGAGGCCCGGCGAGATGCGGTTGCTGCTGCGCCACAGGAAACCACGCTCGATATTCATGCCGGGACCGAAGAAGACGTAATAAAGAACCGGGGCGAGAAAGATCACCACGGTGACGGACAGAAACACCAGCGACAGGCGGCGGCGTATCGGGGGCGCATCCTCGGGCACGGTGACCACCACCGGGTCCAGCCGTCGCTTGAAGGCACAGGTCGCGCCCAGCAACCCGGCCCAGATCATCAGGTAGCGGGCCAACTCCTCGGTCCAGCTGAACGGATGGTCGAGCCCGTAGCGCGCCCAGATCTGGAACAGCACCGCGACCACCATCGCCGCCAGCGCCAGTTTCGCAAGAAAGAGGCAAGCGCGATCCACGACCGCGCTTGCCTTGATGACGTGGGATGTCATTCCCGGGTCGCCTCCGCGAGCGCGCGGAACGCGTCGATTTCATCCGCGGGCATCAGCACGTCCCAGGCGGCCTGGCTGCGGGTCTTGAAGTCATCGAGCGCCCCGTCATCCAGTTCCGCGACGGTCACGCCGGCCTTTTTCAAGCCCTCGATCTCGCCCGCCGCGGCCTTGGCGGTCCAGGCGCGGTTGTTCGCGTTGGCCGTGGCCACCGCCGCGTCCACGACCGAGCGCGTGTCGTCATCGAGCCCGTCATACCAGTCCGCCGACATCAGCGCCGAGCGGAACGGCGTGCCCGCACCAAGGTCGGTGTAATGCTTCAGGAACTCGGTATGGCGAAAGATCAGCGCCACGACCGGCGGGTTGAAATAGCCGTCCACGATGCCCTGCTGCACGGCGCCGGAAAACTCCGGCATGTCCACGACGACTCCCTGCACGCCCCATTGCTTGAAAAGCTCGATCTGCGTGGCGTCGATGGCCCGCAGCCGCAGGCCCGCCATGTCCTCGACCGAGGTGATCGGCGTTTTCGCGTTGAACACGCCCATGGTGCCGCCCAGGCCCGGCAGGCCCGCGATGCGGATGCCCTGCGCCTGCATCGACGCGCGAATGCCCTCCATCAACGCGCTGTCCCTGTCCTGGGTGGCGCGAAAGAAATGGTCCATGTCGTCGAACATGTAGGGCGCGAGAAAGCCGAGGATCGTGTCGTCCACCTCTTTTATCATGACGAAGTTGGTCAGACCGACCTGCAACAGGCCCTGGCTCAACTGGTCGACGATCTCGGGGTCCTTGCCCAGCGCGCCGCCGGTAAAGACCGTGGCCTCCATCCCGGCCTCGCGCAGGCTGCCGGCCAGGTCCTCGGCATAGACCCAGTCCGAGCAGGCCGGAACCGGCGGGCAACCGACGGCGATCTTGACCTCCTCGGCCCAGAGCGGTGCCGCCAGCAACGTGGCGGCCAGTGTGACAATCATGCGTTTCATCGTTTTCTCCCTTGTTGGTCGTTCCAGTGGACTTAGTGGACAAGCCCCAGCGCCCTTGGCAGCGCAAGGGTCAGTTCGGGCATCAGGATCAGCAGGATCAGCAACACCAACTGCACCCCGAGAAAGGGCAGGATGGCGAGGCTGAGCCGCAAATAGTTCACCCCGCTGGCCGCCGAGATCACCATCAGGCATCCCCCGAAAGGCGGCGAGATCAGGCCCAGCGTCAGGTTGAGACAGGACACCACGCCGACATGCACCGGGTCCGCCCCGCCCGCGATCGCCGCGGGGATCAGCACCGGCACCAGCAGCACCAGCGCCATGGTGACATCCATGACCATCCCGGCTGCGAACATCACCGCACTGGCCAGAAGCAGGTATTGCGTGCTGCCCAGCCCGATATTCTGGACCAGCGCGGCAATCTGTTCCGGCACCTGAAGGATGCCCATCAGATACCCGAACACCGCCGCCGCGAAGAGGATCATGAAGATCGACCCGGTCAGCATCACCGTCCGCTCGACCGAATCCGAGGTCAAACCCGCGGTTGTCTTCAGCGCGGCGCGGATACCGCCGCGATCGACCAGCGCATAGGCGAAGATCAGCACGATGGTGATCGCCACCGCGATGCCCGCCGCTTCGGTCGGTGTGACGATGCCAAAGACGATGCCCGCCACGATCGTGACCGGAATCGCCAGCGCGGGCAAGGCACGCAGGATCGTCGCCAGCGCCGCTCCGGGCAACGCCACGCCACCGGGATGATCGTCGCGCCGGGCGACCCAGAAATTATAGGCGAACAGGAACAGCGCCATCAGCAGCCCGGGCACGATGCCGCCCGCGAACAATGCCGCGACCGACACGTTCATCAGCGCCCCGTAAAAGATCATCACGATGCTGGGCGGGATGATCGGGCCGATGACGCAGCTTGCCGCGGTCAGCGCGGCGGCGAAATCGGCCCGGTATCCCTGTTCCTTCATCGCCGGCACCAGCGTGTTCGTGGTCGCCGCCGCATCCGCCACCGCCGATCCCGATATGCCGGCCAGAAACACGCTGGAGGCGATGTTTACATAGCCCAACCCACCCTTGAACCGCCCGACGATCAGCATCGCAAGGTCGATCAGCACCCGCGTCACCCCGCCCCGTGTCATCGCGTCCCCGGCAAGGATGAACAGCGGCATGGCCAGAAAGGTGAATACGTCGATCTGGCTGAAGATGCGTTGCGGCAGGATGCCGAGATAGGCAGTGTGGTCGGCCAGAACGAACGCCATCACCGCCGCCGCCCCCGCGACATAGCTGATCGCCACCCCGGACAGGACGGCGGCCAACGCGAAGACAAGCAGAACGATCCAGATCATCGGGACTCCTTGCGCCAAGCATGGTTTTACGATAGGAAAATTGTCAAGAAAATTTCCTATAGGAAAACCGATGCGTGAACCAGAACCCGAGGATCCGGCAACGCGCCATCGCGCCGCATTCGGGATGCGCGTCCAGCGTCTGCGCCGCGCACAGGGCCTCACCCTGCAACAGGTGTCCGACGCCTGCGGCCTGGCCGCCTCGACGATTTCCAAGATCGAGAACTCGCACCTGTCGCCGACCTATGACGTGATGCTGAAACTGGCGCAGGGGCTCGGGACCGATATCGTCTCGCTGTTCGAAAACACCAGCGCCACGGTATCGAAACCGGCCCTGAACGGGCGGCTCGCCGTGATGCGCCGCGCCGAGGTGGTGCCGCTGGATGCCGGGCCTTACGTCTACGAACCGATCACGACACAGCTCAAGAACGCGCTGATCGACGCCACGGTGGTCACGGTGAACGCCCGCGATCTCTCTGCCTTTGACGCCCCGATCCGGCATGCGGGCGAGGAACTGGTCTTCATCCTCTCCGGTGCGGTGGAACTGCATACCGATCACTATGCGCCGATCCGGCTCGAAGCCGGGGACAGCGTGCATTACGACGCCGACATGGCCCATGCCTATGTGTCGGTCAGCGCCGAGGATGCACGGATTCTCAACATTGTCTCCGGCGGTTCGCCGGGAAAGGAGCCCTGACATGCTTTCGACCGAAGAATGGCGCGCCCAGGATCTTGTCGGTCTGGCCGATCTGGCAGCCTCGGGCGCGGTCTCGCGACGCGACATCCTGCAAACCGCGATCCGCGAAATCGAGGCGCTGAACCCGTCCGTCAACGCGGTGGTCCTGACCCGCTTCGAAGAGGCGCTGGACGCGCTCGACGACACGGCGTCAGGGCGGTTCGCCGGGATGCCCTACCTGATCAAGGACCTGCACGCGCCGGTCCGGGGCATGCCGCTGTCGAACGGATCGGTGCGGTTCAAGGGCACGGTGTTCGATTTCGATTCGACCACCGTCGCGCGGTTGCGGGCGGCCGGGTTCGGTCTGCTGGGGCGCACGGCCTCGCCCGAATTCGGCCTTTCCGTGGCGACCGAAAGCGCGGCCTATGGCATCACCCGCAACCCGTGGAATCCCGATCACGGCGCCGGCGGGTCCAGCGGCGGGGCCGGGGCGGCGGTGGCCTCGGGAATGCTGCCCGCCGCCCATGCCACCGACAGCGCCGGGTCGATCCGCATCCCGGCGGCCTTCAACGGGCTGGTGGGGCTGAAACCGACCCGCGGGCTGAACGCCTTCGGCCCGCATCGCGGCGATCCGAACAACGGGCTGAGCCACGAGAACGCGGTCACCCGCAGCGTGCGCGACACTGCCGTGATCCTCGACATCACCGCCGGGCCGGATGCCGGGTGCCCCTATTTCACACCCCGGCCCGACACCCCGTTCGAAACTCTGATCGAACGCCCGCCCGAAGCGTTGCGGATCGGCTTCGTCACCACCATGTTCGACGGCGGCGCGGTGCATCCCGAAAGCCGCGCCGCGGTCGAGCACACGGCCCGGCTCCTGGCCGATCTCGGTCATGACGTGCAGGAAGAACGCCCCGATTTCGACAGCGCGGCGCTGACCGACGCGACGATCCGCCTGCTGATGGGCTCGCTGGCCGGGCTGTTCGTCGGCATTCCGATGGACAGCGACGCCGACCTGCACGGGCTTGAACCGATGACCCGCGAGGCGATCCGGTTCTCGCAGCGCACCTCGCTGGGCACGCATCTGCACCGCGCCGCATTGATCAATCAGCACGTCCGGCAACTGGCCCGGTATTTCGACCGGTTCGACATCCTGCTGACCCCGGCCAGCAACGGCCCGGCGCCGGTTCACGGAACGCTGCGCATGGATCACGACGATCTTGACGGCTTCCTCGACACGCTGTTCGACATCAGCCCCTTTACCGCGGCGTTCAACGCCTCGGGCCAGCCGGCCATGATGCTGCCGGTTCACCAGACCCCCGAGGGTCTGCCGATCGGCGTGCAACTGGTCGGGCGTTTCGCCGAAGACGCGCTTGTCCTCAAACTGGCCGCGCAGATGGAACGCGCCTCGAACTGGCAAACGGTGGCGCCGCCACGTTGAACACCGATCGGGGGTGCGTTCCTGGCAGGCTCGCGTCGAAACCGGAACCGCCTTGGGGTGTTGCGACGCGCTGACGCGCGTCGCTCAGGGGCGGGGGGCCTCGCTGCGCTCGGCCCCCGCCCGGGCTGTCCCGTCTCCGTGCCCCTGTCAGGACAGGCGCGATGCAGGGCTGCGCTCTTTCTTTCCTGAAAATCCCGAGAGTCCGGCTGCGGCCCTCTCCCACTGTCCGGCAACCGGCCAACCCGCCCCCTCGGCCGGACGGGTGGGTGGGTGGGTCCGGCCGAGGGGGCGGGCGGGCGCACGGAGCATTGATCAATTTTTCCTTAACAATTGCCGCGCTGCGGCGGTGCACGCCCGGCAGCCGGGCAGCAGCCGAAGATCACCCCCCGCTTCACGGCGCATGGCGGGGCGTTAACCGGGGGAAACGCTGCGGCAAGACCGCATCAATGCCTTTCGAGTCCGCCCGAAAACACCGGGATCGAATCGCGTCAGATCACCATGCTCTGACCGCCATTGATATCCAGCGACGCCCCGTTGACGAATCCCGCCTCCTCGGACGCCATATAAGCGACGGCCGCCGCGATGTCCTCCACCGTGCCATGGCGGCGCACCGGGATCGACTGCAGGACCCGTTCGCGTTCCTCCGGGCTTTGCCGTTCCTCCAGCAGGCCCTTGACCCTTGGCGTCAGGATCGCGCCGGGGCAGAGCGTGTTGCAGGTGATGCCGAGCGGGCCGAATTCCTGAGCGATCTGAAGGGTAAAGGCCTGCATCGCGCCTTTCGATGCGGCGTAATTGGCCCCCGCAAACAGACTGCCGAACCGGCCCGCCTTGGACCCCATGTTGATGATGCGCCCGTATCCCGCGTCGATCATGTGCACGATCACGGCCCGGGTCGTGCGCACGCAGGCGGTGACATTGACCGACATCACCCGGTCCCAGTCCTCGTCGGTCTGGTCGAGAAACCCGAACGGCGTATGCAGCGAACCGCCTATATTGTTGACCAGAACGTCGATCCGCCCCTCGCGCGCCGCCATCTCGGCCACCGCGGACTCGATCGCCCCGCCATCCGTCATGTCGAGCGCGCATGTCGCCAGCCGCAGCCCCTCCGCCCCCGCCTCCTCGACGCAAGCGCCAAGCGCGTCTTCGTCCCTGTCCCAGATGGTGACGCGGGCGCCCTCGCGCGCCAGCCTCAGCGCCACGCCCTGGCCCAACCCGCTGCCGCCGGCGGTGATCAGGGCGCTGCGGCCTTCAAAGCGGGTCATTGTCACAGGCATCCTTGTGGCTGGCATCCGGGTCCACCTTGACGTCGATCACCACCGGACCGCCCATCTTGTGGCCTTCTTCCAGCGCATCCCGGATCTCGTCGCGATGATAGACGGTCATGCCCTTCGCCCCCATCCCTTCGGAAACCTTGGCAAAATCCACGTCATTGAAATCAACCGCGATGCGCTTGTCACCAAGGTTGTCGCGCACCATGCCGAGGCCCGAATTGTTGGACACCAGATAGACGACGTCAAGGTTCTGCTGCACGGCGGTCGGCAAGGTCTGCACCGTCATCATGAACCCGCCATCGCCGACAAGACTGGTGACGCGCCTGTGCGGGCGCACGAGCTTGGCCGCCGTGGCCGCCGGCGGGCTCCAGCCCATCACACCGGTGCCGCCCGGCACCATGAGTTGGCCGGGATAGGGCATCCTCAGGCCGAAGGTCGCCCAGATCCGTTGCGCCCCCGCGTCCAGCGCCACCAGGTCGTCGGGTCCGAGGAACGCCTGCAATCCGCGCACCACATCCGTGTGATGCACCATGCCTTGCGCCGCGGGCAGGTCGGGCAAGGCGAAATAGCCATGCTTTTGCTTGATCGCCATGCCCTCCCCTGTGCGAGAGGTCGCATGCTCCGCCGCCAACCCGATTTCGTCCAGCATGACAAGCACATCGCCGACATCCCCGGTCACGGCGAGATCCACCGGATAGACCCAGCCCGCATTGCGCGGATCGACATCGACCTGCACCAGCGTCTGTTCACCCGGTCGGATCAGGCCCGGATCGCGAAAGCGGGTGTAATCCGGCCCCATCGAGGCGCCAAGCATCAATACCAAGTCGGCCTTGGCCAGCACCCGGTTGGCCGCCGCGGCCCCCCAGGTGCCAAGCATCCCCGCGCAAACATCCGAGGTTTCGGCGATCACGCCCTTGGCGTTGTAGCTGGTGACAACCATGATTCCGGCCTTTTCGGCCAGTTTCTGAAGCTGCGCGCCTGCCTCGGCCGCGTTCACGCCGTTGCCGGCCACGATCACCGGACGCTCCGCCCTGTCCAGCATTTCGGCCAGCCGCATGACGGCCTCGCGGTCGGGGCGCGCGGGCGTATAGGCATGATAGCCGGCGCTGGGATAGAGTGCGGGTTTCACCTCGCCCATTTCGGCCCGGATGATCGGTGTCTTCATCACCACCGCCGCCGGTCCCATGCGCGGCAGCGAGGCGTGCTTGACCGCCATCTGCGTGCCGAACACCGCCTCCTCGGGTGTCGTGGCATAGGTCGCGTATTTGGTGATCGGCTTGAGCGAGGCCAGCGCATCGGCCCCGCCATAATCGCCGGTCATGGTCTGATACACGCCCATCTGGCCATAGCCGTCATAATCCGATGTTTCGGTCAGCACCACCATCGGCGATCCCGCGAAATGCGCCTCCAGAATGCCGATGCTGCCCATCGTGGTGATCCACGGACCCTGCCCCATCAGGACCGAGGGTTTGCCCGTCAGCCGCCCCGCGGCCTGCGCCATGATCGAGGCGATCCACTCGTTGCGCGTCAGCACCACGTCGAAATCCGACTTGGCGTCGTAAAAGGCGGGCAAGGACCATGTCACCCCCAACCCGGGCAGGGTGAACGCCCGCTCGACACCGGACTCGATCAGGGTCCGGACGACCATCTCATTTGTCTTGGGCATGTTCGGGTTGTCCTTTGCTCAGGTCTTCTTGCCGCGCTGGAAATCGTTGCCGGCGCGGTCCTCGCCCCGGACAAGCCAGATCGGGCGGTCCTGATAATTCATGTTGGGCGAGTGCTTCCTGGCATAGACCGTCGCCGGGTGATCGTCGGACCGGTCATAGAGCGCGGTCGCCGGCATGTAGCGGATCGCGTAATCGGCGCGGCGCTTGGTCGATCGGTTATGCGCCGAACCGTGCACCGTGTAGACATCGTGCAGCGACACGCCCCCGGGGGCGAGGATGCAGTCCTTCGCGTTCGAATCATCCACCTCGGCCATGCGCTGCCCCAGGGCCATGTCGTCGCGTATGTCGATCTCGTGCAGTTCCAGCTTGCGCGACTTGTGCGATCCGGGGATGTATTGCATGCACCCGTTTTCCCTATCCGATCCGTCGATCGAAACGCGCACCGTGACGGTTTCCAGTGGCTCGATCGGCCAGTAGCGCCCATCCTGGTGCCAGGGCACCGCCTTGCCGTCGCCGGCGGGCTTGGCGAACAGCATCGACCCCCACAGGATGATGTCCGGACCGATCACCTGTTCCACCATGTCGAGGATATCCGGATGCTGGCAGAACTCGAGGAAATCGACATTTCCCATGAGCTGCGCCGACTGACCCCAGGGGTTGTGCGGCCCCGACAGCGATTCCGGGCGGATGTCCGGATGATCCGCGATCAGTTTGTCCACCGCCTCGCGCAGATGGTCCAGCAATGGCGCGGGCAACGTGTAGCTGGACATGACGAGTCCCTCGTCATGATAGATTTCGACTTCTTTTTCCGTGAGCATGGTATTCCTCCCTGACCGGCGCGAAGACCGACAACGATTCAACGCTAGCGTTTTTGAAATTCAATTTCAATCTTATTTGAAAATCAGTTTTGAAAATTTCTAAATTGCTCGTAAGCTGCGCGGCAGGGACGAGTCACAAGTCGATGCCCGGCAACGGGCGAAAGCGGGGAAACCCGGAAAAATCCAAGGGAGGAAGACATGAACATCATCAAGACAGTGCTGGCGGGACTCGTGGGCACAATGGCAATCGGGGCGCCCGCCCTGGCACAGGATTTCCCGGCCAAGCCGGTCACGATCATCGTGCCGTTTTCCGCGGGCGGCGGCACGGACATCACCACGCGCACTCTGGCCGGTCCGATGGCCAAGGCGCTGGGGGGCGAGATCGTCGTCAAGAACACCGCCGGCGCCGGCGGCACCATCGGCGCGGCCGAAACGGCCAGGGCCCGGGCCGACGGGTACACCGTTGGCATGATGCCGGTGGGGCCGATGACGACCCAACCCCATCTGCGCGAACTGCCCTATGATCCGGACAGTTTCGACTATGTCTGCCAGGCCTACTCGGCGCCCTCTTCGCTGGTGGTGCGTCAGGACAGCCCGTTCCAGTCTCTCGATGACATGCTGACCTATGCCAAGGAGAACCCGGGCGAACTGAACTATGGCGTGCAAGCCGTGGGCTCGATCCCGCATGTGGCCGGGCTGGGGCTGGCCTCCGCCTCGGGGGCAGAATTCACCTTTATCCCCTACAAGGGCAGCGCGCCCACCTTCAAGGCGATGCTGGATGGCTCGATCGACATGTTCGTCGCACATATTTCGTTCCTGACACAGAACTCCGATCAGGTCCGTTCGATCGCCATGCTGACCAGCGACCGCGTATCGACCGCCGAGGATCTGCCCACGGCGGCCGAACAGGGTGTGCCGATGAATTTTCCGATCTGGGGCGGCATCGTCGCACCCAAGGGCATCCCGGCCGAGGCCAAGGCCGCTCTCGAGGCCGCCTGCGAAGCGGGCATGAACTCTGACGCCTTCAAGGCCCGGATGGCCGAACTGCGGATGCCCATCGCCTTCATGGGCGGCGACGACTTCGAGGCCTTCGTGAAGTCCGAATTCGACAAGAACGACAAGCTTCTGACAGAAGCCGGACTGAAGAAGTAACCCGACTCTGGCAACGGGGCGCGCAACCGGCGCGCCCCCGGTTCGGACGCGAAACGTTCAAGGAGGGTTTCATGACAGGCGCATCCTGGGCAAGCGTGATCGGCGGCCTGATCTTTCTGACCACGGCCTTCCTCATTCATCACACCTTCGCCGATGCCTATCAGACCTCGATCCTGACGGCCGGGCGGGGGCCGGTGTTCTTTCCACGGATACTCCTTGCGGCCATGGCCGGACTATCCCTGCTGGTCTTCATCGAAGGGCTGCGCGAGCGCACCGCGCGGCCGGTCCCGCGCGAAATCCTGGCGGCGACCGTCGCCATCGTCCTGACCGGCGGTTACATCCTGTCGATCAGCGCGGCCGGTTTCCTCATCCCGACGGTGATCTTTACCTTCCTGATGCCATTCGTTCTGGGCTACCGGAACCTTCTGGTGGTCCTGAGCATCGCCATCATCTATCCGCTGGCGATCTGGTACATCTTCGAAAAGGTGTTCCTGATCATCCTTCCCTCCTCTCCCTGGTTCGAGCTCTTTTGATGGACGCCTTTTCCCTCGGTCTCGACCATGTCCTGACCCTGTCGGCTCTGGTCGCCATCGTGATCGGAACGATCATGGGCGTTGCCGTTGGCGTGCTGCCCGGCCTCGGGTCGGTGATCGGCATCACGATGGTCCTGCCCTTCACCTTCTCGATGGAGCAGGTTCCGGCACTGGCGCTGATGCTGGGCATCTATTGCGGGTCCGTCTACGGCGGCTCGATCTCGGCCATCGTGATCAACACACCCGGCACGCCACAGGCCGCCGCCACGGCGCTGGACGGGTATCCCATGGCACAGCGCGGCGAGGCCGACCTCGCCATCGGCTGGGCCACCGTGGCCTCGGTGACCGGCGGCCTGTTCTCGGTCGGGGTGCTGATCATCGCGGCGCCACAGCTTGCCGCGTTTTCGCTGAATTTCACCTCCATCGAGTATTTCGCGCTTGGCGTCTTCGCGCTGATCTGCATCGCCAATGTCTCGCGCGGGGCCATGTCCAAGGGGCTGCTGGCCGGGGCGATCGGCCTGTTTCTCGCCACCATCGGCGTCGATCATGTGACCGGCGACATGCGCTTTACCTTCGGCAGTTTCGAGATGACCGCGGGAATATCGCTCATCCCCGCCATCGTGGGGCTGTTCGCCTTGTCCGAAGTCTTCATCCGGGCTTCGGAATCGACACGGGTCAAGGCCGTGATCGCGCATAATGTGGGCTTCCGCCTGCCGCCCTTTTCGGACTGGGTGCCGCGCCTGTGGCTTCTGCTGAAATCCTGTGTGCTCGGCTCGTTCATCGGCACCCTGCCAGGGACAGGTGCGGCCACCGCATCCTTCATCGCCTATTCCGAAGCCAAGCGCAGCGCGCCCAATCGCGACAAGCTGGGCACCGGCGAACCCGATGGCATCGTCGCCGCCGAAAGCGCCAACAACGCGGTCACCGGCTCGGCCATGGTGCCGACCCTGGCGCTGGGCATTCCCGGCGATCCGGTCACAGCCGTCATGCTGGGCACCTTCATCGTGCACGGCCTCGCACCCGGCCCGCGATTGTTCACCGAACATCTTGACCTGGTCTATGCGGTCTTCCTGATCCTGGTGGTGGTCAACCTCGTGATGTTCGTCGTCGGGGCATTGGGCGCGCAGATCTTCACCCGCGCGCTCAAGGTGCCCGAACCGCTGCTGATGACCATGGTCGTGGTGATCGCCATCGTCGGCGCTTACGGTGTGCGGGGCAATCCGCTCGACCTGGTCACGGCCTTTCTCGCCGGGCTTGGCGGGTTCGCGCTGCGCAAGGCGGGCTTTCCGCTGGCGCCGCTGGTGATCGGCATGGTGCTGAGCGAGATGATCGAGAACTCGCTGCGGCAGGGGTTGCTTCTGACCCGCGGCTCATTCCTTGCCTTCTTCGAGCGACCCATCGCGCTGACCCTGTTCATCCTGACCGCGTTCTTGCTGGTCTGGCCCGCCATCCGCTGGCTGCGCGGTCGTAAACGTGAGGCACGAAATGACATCCCAGACGTCTGACCAGACACCTGATCGCGTCCTGATCACGGGCGCCACCGGCTTCCTCGGATCGTGGATCATGTCTGCCCTGCTGGACGCCGGTATCCACGTGATGGCCACCGACATCAACGACGATTATCACCGGCTCGAGGCGCTTCGCCCCGACCTGCCCGGCGGGATGATCGACCGCCGCATCCTCGATGTCACCGACGCCGCCGCGCTTGACGCGCTGGTGGCCGAGGCCCGCCCCACCGGAATCATCCACCTGGCGGCCCTGCAGATCCCGGTCTGCCGCGAGAAACCCGCCGCCGGGGCCGCGGTGAATGTGGGCGGACATATCAACATCTTCGAAGCCGCCCGCGCGCACGGAATCCGGCGCATCATCTATACCAGCTCCATCGCCGCCAAACCGCGCGGGCCGGAAAATGCGCCCTCCAACCTCTATGGCGTGTTCAAGAAGACCGACGAAGAGATCGCCCGCATCTACTGGCAGGATCACGCCATGCCCAGCCTCGGCCTGCGCCCCTACATCGTCTATGGTGTCGGCCGCGACGACGGCGAAACCTCGGCGATCACCCGCGCGATCCAGGCCGCGGCGATGGGTGAGGCCTATGAAATCCCCTTCGCGACGCGCAGTTGCTTTCAATATGCCGGCGACATCGCCAAGGTATTCGTGCGCGCCGCACAAGCGGAATGGCGCGGCGCGCTTCTGTCCGATATCAGTGACCGGGTGAATTCGATCGACGATGTGCTCTCTGCCATCCACACGGTCGTTCCCGGCGCCAGGGTCACCGGGTCGCAGACAGAACGCCTGTCACCCGACGCCGGCTTCGATGTCGCTCCGCTTCGGCAAGTGATCGGAGAGTGGCAGGAAACCCCGCTTGCCGAGGGCGTGCGCGAAACCGTCGAACTCTACCGCGCAATCGCCGCTCGCCAGCCCAGCGCCCAGCGCGCCTGAAGCCCGGTTCAAAGCAAACCCCTTGCGAAATGCTCGATCTGCCGGGCAACGCCCAGCACCCGGGGGCCAAGATCGGTCTCGAGTCGTTCGGAGGTGATGATCGACCGCAGACCGCCGACATTGAGCGCATAGACCGGCATGCCATCGGTGCGTCGTATCACCGCCCCGGCCGAGTTGGCCTCCGAGATCCAGTCGCCGTGGCTCATCGCGAAACCGCGCGTCTGCGCCCTCTCGATCTCGGCCCGCATCCGGGCTTCGACATCCGGCCAGTCGGCTCCAAAATCCGGCGCCATGGCGGCGATCAGGGCCTCGCGCTCGGTTTCGGGCAAGGCCGCCAGATAGGCCCGCCCCATGCCCGTGCTGGCCATCGGGATGCGCGATCCGACCCCGAGACGGATCGCCATGGATGCGGGCGTTCGGCAGGCGTCGATATAGATGAACTCGGTCCCGTTCGGCGTTCCCAGATATGTCGAGGCATCGGCGTAGTCGGCCAGCTCCTGCATGTAGGGCCGGGCGATATCGCGAATTTCCATCTGAGCCAGAACGTCATAACCCAGCGTCAGAACCCCCGGCCCCAGCGCGTAGCGCCCGACATCTTCATCGTATCTGAGATAGCCAAGCTCGGTCAGGGTGAAGGTCAACCGCGATACCGTGGCCTTGGGCAGCTCGACCCGGCTGGCGATTTCGGCATTGCCGATTGGCCGGTTATCGGGGCCAAACGCCTTCAGAATGGACAATCCACGCGCAAGCGACATGTTGATCCGATAGTCCTTTTCGACGCTGCTCGCCGGAAGCGTGTCTTTTCTGCGTGCCAAATCCTGTCTTTCCGTTCGTTTTGAAGCCGTGCATTCCCCTGTTTATCACATCTGGCCGAAAGGACAGGGGCGAAAATGCCGGCACTGTCACCGGGATGTCACGCCCCACGAAGCATGACCCGGCGCTCCCCCCTGTCACCGCCGGCATTCCGGGAAAGGGGCGGAACGGGCCGAAATTTCGCGACGGCGGCTGTCGCAGGCGCTTCGCGAAACGCGTTCTACGGGGTTTCGTGGAGGGCCTGCTCCAGTTGACGGGACCGCGTCCAACCAGTGGCAATCGACCCGGGCCGGGTTACCAGTCGACCGGCCCCTTGTCGGCGAACGCATGGACCAGAAAGTCGATAAAGGCGCGCACCTTGGGCTGGGTAAAGCGGCCCGGTGGATAGACCGCATAGATGCCCTGGGTCTCGACCGGCAGATCGGGAATCACGTCCTCGACAAGCCCCTTCTTCATCGCACCGGCATAGAGATAGCTCGGCAGATAGGCGATACCGAGCCCGGAAATCGCCGCGTTCAGAAGGCTTTGACCGTCATTCACACTCAGCCATCCGGCGGTGCGGATCTGACGTTTCTCGCCTGAAGGGGCGGTGATCTTCCACACGTTTCCGGCCGATTGGTTGGAGTAGTGCAACAGCTTGTGTTCGTTCAGGTCGTCGATCCGCTGGGGGCGGCCATAGCGTTCGAAATAGCCCGGGCTGGCGATCATCCGCTTGGTGGTTTCGGTCAGCTTGCGGGCACGCAGCGTCGAATCCTCAAGCTCACCGATGCGGATCGCCATGTCGAACCCTTCCGAGATCAATTCGACGTAACGGTTGTTCAACACCATATTGACCGTGATGTCGGGAAAATCGGCCAGGAAATCACCCAGGATCGGGCTCAGATGATTGACCCCGAAATCGGTCGCAACCGAAATCCGCAACAACCCCGACGGGTCCGACTGCATCGACGAGACCAGCGCATCCGCCTCGCCCGCATCGTTGAGGACACGCCGCGCCCGGTCGTAATAGGCCAGCCCGATCTCGGTCGGGCTCACCCGGCGCGTGGTCCGGTTCAGGAGCCGCGCACCCAGCCGCGCCTCAAGCGACGAGACATGTTTCGACACGGCGGATTTCGAAATTCCCATCTTCTTGGCGGCATCCGTGAACCCCCCCTGATCCACGACTGTCGCAAAGGCTTCCATTTCCGTCAGGCGGTCCATTCTCGATCCCTCAGTGTCCTTTTTGTCACTCTCGGGTATGGCCGCGGAATAGGGCAGAATGCGGGCAGGGATGCGATAATATCGCGGTTTGTCGCTGATCGTTGAGAGGGCGGAAACAGGGAAATAGGAGTTTCCCGGCCCGGATCGTCCTGCCGGACCGCCCCGGGCGATCACGACAGGCCGCGGCCCTCAGGCCACCATCTGCTCGGCCTTTTTCAGGTCCACACTGACCAGTTGGCTCACCCCCTGCTCCTGCATGGTCACGCCAAACAGCCGGTCCATCCGCGCCATCGTCACCGCGTGGTGGGTGATGATCAGGAACCGCGTGTCGGTCCGCCGGCACATCTCGTCAAGCATGTCGCAGAACCGCGCCACATTTGCATCATCCAGCGGCGCGTCGACCTCGTCGAGCACACAGATCGGCGCCGGGTTGGCCAGAAACACCGCAAAGATCAGCGCCAGCGCGGTCAGCGTCTGTTCACCCCCCGACAAGAGCGACAGCGTGGCCAGCTTCTTGCCCGGCGGCTGGCACATGATTTCCAGCCCGGCCTCCAGCGGGTCGTCGCTTTCGACCAGCACCAGATTGGCCTCGCCCCCGCTGAACAGGTGCCGGAACAGCAGCGAGAAATTCTCGTTCACCTGCTCGAATGCGGTAAGCAGACGTTCCCGCCCCTCACGATTGAGGCTGGCAATACCGTTGCGCAGGGTGCGGATCGCCTCTTCGAGATCGGTCTTTTCGTTGAGCAACTCATCATGTTCGGTCTGCACCTCGCGCGCGTCCTCCTCGGCGCGCAGGTTGACCGCGCCCAGCGCATCCCGCTGGCGTTTGAGCCGACCCACATCCGCCTCGATCGCCTCCGAAACGGGCATCGCATCGGGATCGGCCCCAAGGCTTTCCAGAAGCGTGGCGGGCGTGCATTCCTGCTCTTCCCCGATCCGGTCCTCGGCATGGCTCACCGTCTCGCGGGCCGCATCGGTGCGCGCCTCGGCCCTTGCCCGCGCCTCGCGCGCCTCGCTGGCCGCGCGTTCGGCCTCGCGCTCGCCCGTGACCGCCGCGCGCAACGCCGCCTCACCCTCGGCCAGCGCATCCGCCGCCTTGCGCCGCCGCATCTCGGCCTTCTCGATCTCGCCCGCAAGATCCGCGCGCTTGGCGGCAATCTCACCCGGCGCCGCCACCGCCTCGGACAGTTCGGCTTCCGACGCGGCCTTGCGCTCGCCCAGTTCGGCAATCCGCTTGTCCGCGGTCTCAAGCCGATGTTTCCAGCCGCTGATTTCCTTGGTGACCTCTTGCGCGCGCTTTAACCGCGCCTCGCCCTCGCGGCGCAGCTCGTCATGGGCCGAGCGGCGCGACATCATCGTGATCCGCGCCGCCTCAACCGTCATCTTGACATCCTCGACCCGTCCCCGCGCGGCATCGAGATCACCCAGATCGGCCAGCCCCTTCTCGGCCTCGGCCAATTGGCTTTGCGCCGACAGCGCCTCTTCCTCGTGGCGTTCCACCGCCAGCCCCGCGGATTCAAGCCGCGACGCGGCAAGGCTGCGATCCGCATCCGCCCGGCTCAGCGCCCGCGCGGCCTCGGTCAGCATCCGGTCCGCCGCACGCCGCGCCTCGCGCGCCCGGCTGTCGGCCTCGCTCAACTCGGTCAGTCGCGCTTGCAACATCTCATGCGCCGCGCGTGCGCCGTCCGCCCGGGCGGTCGCCGTCTCCATCTGCTGCTTGAGCGCCTCGAGCCGGTTGAGCTGTTGCAGCCGCAGCGCCGCGGCGCTCGGCGCATCCTCGGCCCATGCGCGATACCCGTCCCAGCGCCACAAATCGCCCTCAGGGCTGACCAGCCGTTGCCCGGGCTGCAACAGAGCCTGCAACCGGCTGCCCTCTTCCGCATCGACAAGGCCGATCTGGCTCATCCGGCGGGCCAGAACCTCGGGTACGCTCACATGGTTCGACAGCGCATCCACCCCCTCGGGCAGGGGCTGGGCCTGCGCATATCCCAGCATCAACGCCCAGCCCGACGGCCCGTCCTCGCCCACCTCCGGCGCGCGCAGATCATCGGCCAGCGCCGCGCCCAGCGCCTTTTCGAACCCCTGCTCGACCTGCAAGCGATCCATTATCTGCCCGCCCTCGGCGGTGTCACGCTCGACCAGCTTGGCCAGCGCCGTCGCCTCGGCGCGCAGCGCGTTCAACTCGCCCTCCGCCTCGCTCCGTTCGGCCCGCGCATCGGCCTCGCGCGATTGCGTCTCGGCCCGGGCGGCCTCGGCCTCGGTCAGGGCCGCGTCGGCCTGTTCTGCCTTTTCCTGCGCCGTTGCCTCGGTCTTCTCGGCCTCAGCGTGATCAGCCTCGGCCTTGTGCAGCGCCGACTCGGCCTCGTGCGCCGCCGCCTTTGCCTTCTCGGCCTCGGCCTCGCTGCGGGCCAGCGTCTTGCGGCTGTCCTCAAGGAAGCGATTGGCCGACTGGTGCCGCGCCGCCAGCCGCGCCACATCCTCGGTCAGTTGCGCAAGATCGCCCTCCCGCGCTTGCAGCACCTGCGCCGCCTCGCGCGCCGCCTCGGCGGCTTCTTCCAGGCGCGCGTCATGGCCCTCCCCGGCCTTCTCCAACTCGCGCGCCTCCCATTCCAGGCGCGCGATCGTTTCGCCCGCGTCACGGTTCAGCCCCGATTCGCGCTCCATATCGGCGCTCAACTGCCCGATCCGCCGCTCCAGCGTCTCGATCGTCTCCTTCGCACGCGCCTCCTGATCGGCCAGCGCATCCTGCTGCACCCGCAGCCGCTGCAACACCGCCGCCGCGATCGCCTCTTCCTCGCGCAGCGGCGGCAGCGCCTCTTCGCGTTCCGCCCGCGCCTTGGCCGCCCCGCGTGCCGCCGCCTCGGCCTGCGCCGCCGCGTTGGTCCTCTCGCGCAACTCGCCCTCGGCCCTCAGGCGCGCCTCTTCGGCCTCTTTCCAGCGCCGGTAAAGCAGCATCCCCTCGGCCCGCCGCAACTCCTCCCCGATCGCCCGATAGCGCGCCGCCTGCTTCGCCTGCCGCGCCAGTTGCTGCAATTGCTGGGCCAGCTGTTCGACCACGTCATCGACGCGGGTCAGGTTCGCCTCGGCCCCCTTGAGCTTCAACTCGGCCTCGTGGCGGCGCTGATAAAGGCCCGAGATCCCCGCTGCCTCTTCAAGGATACGCCGCCGCGCCTTGGGCTTGGCGTTGATCAACTCGGCGATCTGCCCCTGCCGGACCAGCGCCGGCGAATGCGCGCCCGTCGAGGCATCGGCGAACAGCATCTGCACATCGCGCGCCCGCACATCCTTGCCATTGGTCTTGTAGGCGCTGCCCACGTCGCGGGTGATCCGCCTCACGATCTCAAGGACATCGCCGTCATTGAACCCCGCCGGGGCCAGCCTCTCGCTGTTGTCGATCAGGATCGAGACTTCGGCAAAGTTCCGCGCCGGCCGTGTCGCCGCCCCGGCAAAGATCACGTCCTCCATGCCGCCGCCACGCATCGCCGTCGGGCGATTCTCGCCCATGACCCAGCGCAGCGCCTCCAGGAGGTTCGACTTGCCGCAGCCATTGGGCCCGACCACACCGGTCAACCCGTCCGAAATGATAAGGTCGGTCGGATCGACAAAGCTCTTGAAGCCGGTCAGTCTGAGCTTGGAAAAACGCACGAACCCCTGCCTGCGGTCTGATTCCCATTATTCGAGCGATTGTGACGGCGCGACGGCCAACGAGTCAACGCTCACACGTCACGATATAGGGGTCACGCCCGACTTATCCCCAATATATCGCCCCACTCCCAACCTGCACGCCCCGTGGGACGGTGGGCGGGGCGATGGCAAGGCCGAGCGCCGTCAACCGTCCGCCACTCATTCCCCCAGCTTGGCGTGGATCTCGTCAAGGTCGATCTCGCCCACCGGCATCTTGTTGGACGGGTCGTCGAAATCGTATTTGAACAGGTTGAAATCGCGGTTGTAGATTTCCTTGACCAGATGCATCGACAGGTCGTCGAAATAATCCTCGACCGGGTGCAAGCGCTTGGGTCCGTGGCCTTCGCTCTCGTTGAACCGGGGCACCTCGTCGAGCTTCACCTCGACCGGCGTGTCGATCGCATCCAGAACCTCCTGCATGCCTTCGTTGAACGTCTCGGTCCAGAAGATCTTGTCATAGGTTCCGCCATTCACGATGAAGGTGCTCACATGCCCCGACATCGCGCTCCAGTGAATGTCCGGCTCCATCGGCCGGCGCCAGCGGATCGTGTCGCGCGCGAACAGGAGGAACCGGCGAAAACTCCTGATCTGGTCGAACTCGAACCCGTCCTCGGGCTCGCCGACCTCGATCCCGTATTTCTGGATGATCAGCGGCACAAGGTTGCCACGATAGCGCTTGCCGTTGCGCTGGATGCCGCAAATCTTGTCGAAAAACGACGACAGGATGCGGGTATAGGGGTTTCGCACGCAGGTGAACGCATAGGACGAATGCGTCTTCACATTGGCATTGATCAGCGACTGGCTCTCGTCGCGCG
The DNA here is from genome assembly GCA_011389685.1 of Paracoccaceae bacterium. Taxonomy (GTDB): domain Bacteria; phylum Pseudomonadota; class Alphaproteobacteria; order Rhodobacterales; family Rhodobacteraceae; genus Aquicoccus. The sequence continues at coordinate 2,289 of JAABTV010000051.1, read as the reverse complement.
ACCATTTGTGCAGGCCTGCGGTCGCATCGTGAATGTCTCCGTCGAAAAATTCGCCGTGATCCGAATAATACATGACCTGCCCGATGGTCGAGCAGGCGCATTTCGGCACCACCCTGTACACCACGCTCTCGCTTTCGGTCATCCAGGTTCCCGGAAACCCCATGCTCTGCCTCCTCGACCGTGTCTTGTTCTTCTTTGCGTCCCTTATATCACCGGCGATTCGTGAAACAAATGTTGATTTTCCCCGGCCCGGACCCCGGGGTGGGCGCAAAAAATCAATGCTGTGCCGGGTTTATTCACGGGCCATTCACCTCTATCAATAAAAACAATCCGGGGCCCAAGGAGCAGATCGTTTCCCGCAATGGCAAGAATCGCCTTCATATTGTTGTGCCACAAGGACCCCGAGGCCATCATCAAACAGGCCGAGCGTCTGACATCCGTGGGCGACTACATGTCGATCCATTTCGACGCCCGCGCCAATCCGGACTATTACGCGCGCATCCGCGCCGCGCTTGACGCCAACCCCAACGTGACCTTCGCGAAAAGGCGCATCAAATGCGGCTGGGGCGAATGGAGCCTCGTGCAGGCGACGCTCAATGCCATCGAGGCCGCGGTCGAGGCGTTTCCCCGCGCCACCCATTTCTACATGCTCTCGGGCGACTGCATGGCGATCAAATCCGCCGAATACGCCCACGAATTCCTTGACCGCGACGATTGCGATTACATCGAAAGCTTCGATTATTTGGAAAGCGACTGGATCAAGACCGGCTGGAAAGAGGAACGGCTGATCTATCGCCACTGGTTCAACGAGCGCACCCAGAAAAAACGTTTCTACGCCGCGTTCGAATTGCAAAAGCGCCTTGGCCTGACCCGCGCGATCCCCGATGACATCCAGGTCATGATCGGCTCGCAATGGTGGTGCCTGCGCCGGCGCACCATCGAATGGCTGCTCGATTTCACCCGCGCGCGTCTCGACGTGATGCGCTTTTTCCGCACCACATGGATCCCGGATGAGACCTTCTTTCAGACGCTGGTGCGCCATCTCGTGCCCGAGCGCGAGATCCGGTCGCGCACGCTCACCTTCCTGATGTTCACCGATTACGGCATGCCGGTGACCTTTTACAACGATCACTACGACCTTCTGCTATCCCAGGATTTCCTCTTCGCCCGCAAGATCAGCCCCGAGGCAAAGGAGCTCAAACGCCGGCTGGGGCTGCTCTATGCGACCCGGGGCTGGGATTTCAAGATCTCGAACGAGGGCCGCTCGCTGTTCAAGTTCCTGACCCAGCGCGGCCGGATCGGGCGCCGCTTTGCGCCCCGTTTCTGGGAAAGCGAAGGCTCGCTTGGCCGCGAGCGCGAACTGATGATCGTGGTCTGCAAGAAATGGCACGTCGCCAAGCGGCTGGTCGAACGCATTCGCAAGATGACCAACGTCCCCTGCATCGAATATCTCTTCAACGAGGAATCGACGCCGCTGCCCGACCTTGGCGGGATTCAGTCCACCATGGGCAAGCGCCACCGCCACCGCCGCGCCCTGATGCGGATGCTGTTCGACTATTACGAGACCGAGCGCCTGATCATCTGCCTCGATCCCAACAATATCGACCTGCTCAACGATTTCTACGGCGACCGCTCTGTGACCCGCATGCTTGAGGTCGAATGCCTGTTCAGCGACGACTACCTGACCGGCCACGCCAAGCGGATCGGCCTGGCCGGCGAAAAGACCCCGCAGGAAACGCTCGACCGCCTGCTGCCCACGATCCGCGGCGACATGCAGTTCGAGATCGACCAGATCCGCGATGCCGGTTTTCCCAACCACAAGCGCATCCGCGAGGCCGACCCACCCGAGAGCAACGCCGAGGCGCTCGGCCAGTTCCTCGCCATCGACCGGGAAAAGGCGCTCGAAATCGCCAGGGCCGATTACCTTTTCGTCGATTGAGCCCCCTTGCCCAACCTGGCGCAATCGCTCATATTCGCGACCGAAACCGGCAATCCGAAGGATGAAACGCGATGGTCACCAAGGCCCCCGAAACCCGCATCGTCGATCAATGGCGCGTCTCCTGCGACGGCGGAGGGGACGCGCTCGGCCATCCCCGCGTCTGGCTCCAGATCCCGCGCGAAACCGGCTTTGTCGAATGCCCCTATTGCGACGCCAAGATCGTCCACCGCGATTTCGAAGGCAAGGTCTGAGCGAGCGGACCGCGCGTCCTCTTTAACAGGCTGCTGAAGAAGTCAGGCTTGAAGGACGTTGTTCCTGCCGCCCCGATTTGAAGGCGGTTTTTTGCACCC
>JAABTV010000050.1 GCA_011389685.1 Paracoccaceae bacterium | reverse complement strand
TTGTAGCCGTTGGCATAGCCGTGACGCTCGGGGGTACGCTCGTAGCGGCCCGCGCCGAGAAACCGCTCGCGCTCGATCTGCATCGCCAGCTCGAAAGCCCGCGCGAACACCGATGCGATCTCGCCGGGTCCGTGCTCGATCAACTGTTCCAAGACCACCTCAAGCACCGTATCCTTACGCCTGTCCATTCGTTCTTCTCCATGGCTGTGTTGCAACTCCATGGAATACCAGAATGGGCAGCCTGTGCTGGCGCGCGCCCCAGCACAGGCTCATGCCCCGCGGCTCAAACGAATCTTCCAGACATGATGTTACAGTACCATCAGGCGCTGGAGACGCTGGAAGCGCGCATCGCGCGCCTTCCGAACGAACAGTGCCACGTCGTGCAGAAGGAGTTGCACGATCTGATCGAGCGAATGCTCGGAGCCGGGCTGAAACCGCCCGAGCGGGTGCGCCGACTTGACGACATGTTGACGGAAGGGGCGATCGAGGCGCAGTTTGACAACATGCCCGTGTGAATTCGCAGGCTTCGGCACTCGACCCTTGCACGGATGCGAACCTTACCCGAAACTCGTTCCGATGCATTGAAACGGAAAGAGCGCGTCAGTGGCGCAAGGGTTGTCATACAGGGTTGAAGACGACATCGGTGTTCTGTGCGTCAATCAGACGCCGGGGCGATTGAACCGGCAAGTGATTGACCAACTGGACGCGGCGCTGGATCAGGCCTGCGCGGATGGGGTCTCGGGTGTCGTGATCGGCGGACAGGGTCATGGGTTTCCCGGTGGACCGCCGCTTTCCGAGATCCTGTGCCGGTCGACGGCCGAAAATCTGGCAGAGCTGTGTTCTCGCGTCGCCGGCCTTGAGGTGCCGATTGTCGTGGCGATGCAGGGAACCGTGCGCGATGGAGCCTTGTCACTGGCCCTGGCGGCACATGCGCGGGTCGCGGATTCCGGCACCAGAATCGGGTTCACCGAGATCGAGTTGGGGCTGTGCCCCTTTGCCGGCGCAACCCAGAGATTGCCGGCACTTGTCGGGGCCGGACCGGCGCTCGATCTCATGATGTCAGGGCGCATCGTGGCTGCGCAAGACACGGGCCTGGCCGGGCTTTGCCAGCAATGGGTTGATCGGGATGTGACCGGCGCGGCGATGGATCTGGCACGCGACCTCGCATCGGAGCGCCGCGCGCTGACCGGCGGGCGCGTCCCCGAAATGCCCGGGCTGGCCGATCCGATCATCTATCAGCGCGCGATTGCCGACGCGCGCAAGGTGCGTTTGTCGGCTGAGGCCCGGGCCATTGTCGATTGTATCGAGGCCGCGCAATTGCTGCCGATGGAGGCGGGTCAAGCCTTTGAAACCACCATGTTTCACACCTTGCGAGAGAGCCCCAGGGCGGCCGCGCTGGTCCATGTGGCCTGCGCCGAGGCGTCGCATCTGAGCGCCCGGCATCCCCCCTTGAAGGATGTGGTGGTGTTCGGAGAAAGCCGGATAGCGCGCGGGCTGGTGCTGGCCTGTCTCGAAACCGGGGCACGGGTGCATCTGGCCGAACGTGTCGAGGGTGGCGCCGGGCCGGTTATCAAGGAGATCGAAAGGATCGGTCGCGACGAGGTGGAAGCGGGCCATATCTCCGCCGAGGCCGCCCGGGCGCGGTTGTCCCGGCTGTCCGGCGGGCGGCTCGAGGACATGATCGGCCGAGGCGAGATCGTCATCGAGGCCGGGGGCTTTGCGCTGTCTGAGATGCGGGGCGTTGCCGAACGGGTCACATCCGCGACGCGGCCGGACGTTCCGATCCTGCTCGGGTCGAACATCGCGCTGCGCGCCGGTACCATCGCGCACCTGTTCCAGGGGCGGGTTCTGGGTGCGGCCTTTCAACCGCCGCCGCAGGTGGCCCGGCTGGTCGAACTGATCGTGCCGGACGGGGTTTCCGCCGAGGCTGTGATCCGCAGCGAAGCCATGATCCGCGCAATGAACAAGGTCGCGCTGCATGTTGCGCCGCGAAACGGGTGTCTGTTGCAGACCTTGGTGGCGCAGTTCTTTTCGGCGGCGCAATGGTGCGTGCTGCACGGTGCCGCGCCCTGGGAAGTGGATCGGGCGCTGGGGTGGCGGAACGGGCCTTTTGCGATGATGGATCGCGAAGGGCTCGGGGCGCAACCGGCCCGATTGACCGCGATCCTCGGGCACGAGCCCGACCATTCGCTGAACCGGGCGCTTCTGGCCGCCGGGCGCGACGGGCGCGCCAGTGGCCGGGGATTTTACCGCTATGATGCGGATGACGGAACGCCCCGGGCCGACCCGGAAACGGAAGCGCTGGTTGCGCGCTGGCGCGCCGGGCAAATGGACGGCCATGCGCCGGATGCCGAGGAAATTCGCCAACGTATCATGCTGGCCCTGGTGAGCACGGGGCTCGCATTGAGCGAGGCGGGAACGATCGGGCGCGCGGCGGAGGTGGATCTGGCCGCGATCCATGGGCTGGGCATGCCGCGGTCTTCGGGAGGTCCGATGAAATGGGCCGAGGCCACGGGCCTTATCCAGGTGCGAAAGGCGTTGCAGGGCTTCAGCCAGTCCGAGCCGCAATTGTGGCAGAGTTCGCCGATCCTCGATGATCTGATCAATAATGGTGCGGGGTTCGGCGATTGAAGCGTTTCGCGAAACGTCTCAGGCCAGTTTCAGGCCAGCACGATTCCGACGATCACCATCATCAAACCGACCGACGAGAACAGCAGCGATGCGAGATTGATCGGCACAAGGCGGCGCAGGCGGGTGCGCATCACCTCGTTCGACAGGTTCTCGCGCTTGGCCCGGGCCGCCAGGAAGATGCACCACAGAAGACCAAACAGCCCAATGAGCGTGATCGCAGCTCCGGTCCAGATCAGGGTTTGCATCACTTTCCAATTCGCTTGCGGGCAGACAGGGCGCGGCTATCGGATCACGATGCAAAGCGCAAGGCCGAGATGCGATCCCCTCTTGCGAGCCTCTGGGCGGAGGGGTAGTGAATGGCTCCCGAACCGCAGGAGGCCCGAGCATGACCGACAGTGACAATGTGCAAAGCGACAAGGATTCGACATATCGTGTGACGGCCAATGAATTGCGCCAGTTCATCGAGCGTTTCGAACGGCTTGAAGCCGAGAAAAAGGACATCGCCGACCAGCAGAAAGAGGTGATGGCAGAAGCCAAGGCCCGCGGCTACGACACCAGGGTCATGCGCAAGGTGATCGCGTTGCGCAAACGCGATGCCGATGACATCGCCGAGGAAGAGGCGGTTCTTGATATGTATAAGGAAGCTCTGGGGATGGCCTGAGGCATTCTCGGACATCCTGTCATGAACGAGCTTTCCTGTTCAGCGGCCGGGCAGCCATGCGCGATCGACCATTGACCGGTGAATGAAGCCGCGGCACGATGCCGGCGCGCCCTTTGACCTCAAACGTGTGCGGGCGAGGCGGGTGTGACGATACAGGGCATGGGTCAGTTCGACTGGACGCCTGCCGCCTCGGGGCGCGGAGCGGACCTGTGGTGAGGCGTTTCCCCTTCGCCCCGGTTGGTGTTCCCTGAGAGCGATTTCCTGGGATCATGGAACGGCCGGTCTACGATTTCGGCCTTTGAGGGCCTGTCGTCGATCAGGACCGTGATGTCATCGCCGAGGACAGCGTGTTCTGCGGCGATCAGGGCCAGCGCAATGTTCTGCTCGAGCCTCGGAGAATAGACTGCGGAAGTCACTCGCCCGATGCGCTGACCCTCTTTCGTGACAGGCCAGAACACCGTGTTCGGCCCGGTCAGCGGTGCGCCATCAATCACCAGACCGACCTGCTTGCGGCTGATGCCTTCGTCGCGGATGCGCTGGAGCGCGGCCTTGCCCACGAATTCCGCATCGGTATCTAGATCCACAAGCCGCCCGAGGCCAAGTTCGAACGGATTGGTCTCGGCATCCATGTCGGCGTGGTAGGAAAGCATGCCCGCCTCGACGCGCCGGATCGTCGAGGTGTGGCCGGGCTGGAGCCCGAATTCCACACCGGCGGCCATGATCTTTTCCCACAACTCGTCCCCGCGCGTTTCGTCTTGCAGGTAGAGTTCGTAACCGAGTTCGCCCGACCAGCCGGTGCGCGAAACGACCAGTGGAATGCCGTCCAACTCGACTTCGCGCAGCCAGAAATAGCGCAGATCGAGGATACTGTCGCCAAAGAGCGATTGCATGATGCGGCGGGAGTTCGGGCCTTGCAGTTGCAAAGGCGAGACGGCCGGCTCGCGGATCGCCACGTCCAGGCCCGAATTCACGGCCAACCCCTGTGCCCAGAGGATGATATCGCTATCGGCGAGCGACAGCCAGAACCGATCCCGGGCCAGCCGCAACACGATCGGATCATTCAGGATGCCGCCCTCGACATTGGTGATCAGCACGTATTTGCACTGGCCCACTGCCATGGTCGACAGGTCGCGCGGAGTCAGCATCTGGGTAAAGCGCGCCGCGTCGGGGCCAGTGATCTCAACCTGCCGTTCGACGGCGACGTCACACAGGATCGCCGCGGTCACGAGATTCCAGAAATTCCGTTCCGGATCTCCGAAGTCCCGCGGGATATACATATGGTTGTAGACAGAGAACGCCTTGGCACCCCAACGCACCGTGGCGTCGAAATAGGGCGACTTTCTGATCTGCGTCCCGAAACCGAAGCTCTGTGCGGTCGACATTCAAAGGTCCCTCCAAAGGTCGAAAAACCTGCTGCCGTCATGTCATATCCTGGTCACCGTCATATCGCCTCGCGACAGAGGCGCAACCGTCCGACAGACGGCTGCAGCCAACCAGGCATCGTGTCACGCCACCTTTGAGCATGGCACCGGGTCGGGGGTGCATCTGCCTTGAAACCGACACTACGATCCCAGGAATCGCCACCGGTCGAGGCTTCAAATGGCCAAACGCCTTTGTCCGCAAGAGAATTGTCAGATATCAATGGGGACAAATGGTGCGGGTGAAGGGACTCGAACCCCCACGCCTCGCGGCGCCAGAACCTAAATCTGGTGCGTCTACCAGTTCCGCCACACCCGCATCGCAAAGGGTCTTAGCAAAGCCGCACCATCATGGCGAGGGGGAATTCGCCCATGCGGGGTGGCCGGGGAACGAAATGCCGTGCCGCCCCGAAAGAATGCCCGATCATCGGTTCGCGCGCGCCAGGAGTCCGACAGCAACAAGCCCGACAGCGATAATCAGGACCGCCGCCGGGGCCGCGTTCCCGAGGTTTTCAAGGCTTGCCTCGTTGTGAACCCGCGTCGCCAGGGTGTCATAGTTGAAGGGTCGCAGCAAAAGCGTCGCGGGCAACTCCTTCACGCAATCGACGAAGACCAGCAAGAGTGCCGACCCCACCGACCCTCTGATAAGCGGGTAATAGACCTCGTAAAGCGTCTGCCCCTGCGATCGTCCAAGCGATCGCGCAGCCATGGGCAGACTGGGCGAGACCCGCCCCATCGCGGCATCTGCGGCCCCTTGCGCAATCGCGAAGAAGCGCACCGAGTAGGCCAGCACCAACGCGAAAGCGGAGCCGGTCATGATCAACCCGATATCGTATCCGAAAAGGTTTTCCACCATATCGGCCAACCAGTTGTCAATCGTCGCCAAGGGTATGAGAATCCCCACGCCGAGAACCGCCCCCGGCGCGGCATAGCCGATTGTCGTGACCGGCAAGAGCGCCCGTGGAAGGCTGCGGCCCGACAGGCGCACCCCGTAAACGAGGAAGACGCCCCCGAGAACGGTCACGATGGCCGCCGTTCCCCCGACGGTCAGGGTATTGATCAACGCGCCGAGCAATGCCGGGTTGGACCATTGGTCTGCGTTGGCAATTGCATGTTTGAGGATCACGCCCGCGGGAAGAACGAACCCGATGGCGAATGGAAACAGGCACAGCACAAATGCAACCGCTGCCGCCCATCCGGTCAAATCCTTGCGCTCGACCGGCCGGTGCCGGGTGGAGAGGTTGAAAAACTTGACCTTTCGCCGTGACAGCCTTTCCAGCATCACCAGCAGGATAACGAGCGCCAGAACCACCGAAGCGATTTGGGCCGCGCCTCCGGCATTGTTGCTTTCGAGCCAGACACTGAAAATGCCCGTGGTCAGGGTCTGGACAGCAAAGAAATCGACCGTGCCGAAATCGTTGACCGTCTCCATCATCACGATCGCGACGCCGGCCGCAATTGCCGGACGTGCCAATGGCAGGCCCACCCGCCGAAACCGTTCCAGCGCCCCGGCTCCGAGGCTCATCGCCACTTCTTCCGAACTGCCCGACTGTTCCCGAAAGGCGGCCCGCGAGAGCAAATAGACATAGGGATAGAGCGAGGCGCTCAACACGACAATGGCCGCACCCATGGAGCGGATTTCCGGAAACCAGTAATCGCGTGCCGTTTGCCAGCCGAATGTGGCGCGCATCCCGGTCTGGACCGGACCCGCGTATTCCAGAAGATCGACAAGCGCATATGCCCCGACATAGGCCGGGATCGCCAATGGCAACAACAAAAGCCATTCGAGCCAGCGCGACAAGGGAAAGCGGTAACGCGCGATGATCCACGCGGCGCCAGTGCCCACGGCGGCCGTGGTGGCGCCGACGGCACCCATGAGCACAAGCGTGTTCTTGAGATAGCGCGGCAAGGTCGTTGAAATCAGATGAGGCCAGATATTGTCGACAGGAAACAACGCGATCCAAAGGACAGCGGCAATCGGGGCCAGCACTATGGCGGCGATGATCACGGCCCCGACAGACCAGGGATCCACCCCCGCACGCCATGCACGGACGCTTCTTGTTCTCATGGATTCGACGTTCATCCTTTGCTGTTGCCCGATTTCGGTTCCATGGTCCACAAAAGACCTTATACTGCGGCAAAACGGCGTGGGGAACCGAGGCTGCGCGTTCGTCAGTGGCGCATGCGTGGCCGGGGTTGTGTCCCAAGCGAAAGACACGAGGCCGGAAACACACGGGGCGACAAATGCAGGTCATGTTTCACGCGGGCGTTCACTGTACCGACGATGATCGCGTGCTGAAATGCCTTTTGCGCAACCGGACCGAGTTCCTGGAAATCGGATCGGTCGTGCCGCCGCCCGGGCGCTATCGCAAATTGCTGCACCAGACCCTTGTCGCCCTGACGAAAACCGAACCGGCGCCGGATGCGCGGGACATCCTGCTGGAAACGATTCTTGATGGCGATCATGCGGACAGGTTGCTTCTGTCCAACGAAAACCTGTTCTGTATTGCCAAGCTGGCTGTCTCGAACGGTATCCTCTACCCAAATGCCGGGATGCGGATCGGACAGTTGAAATCCTTGTTTCAGGGGGATCAGATCGAGATTTTCCTGGCCATCCGCAACCCGGCCACATTTCTTCCCGCGCTTTTCGACGCGGCGCCGGTGGATGATCTTGACGAATTGTTGCGAGACAGCGATCCGTTTGATCTGTCCTGGTCGGAACTGATCTGGCGCATTCGCGATGAACACCCGGACGTTGCCCTGACCGTCTGGTGCAACGAGGACAGCCCCTTGATCTGGGCGCAGATCATTCGCGAAATGGCCGGATTGAACCCTGGAACCAAGATCAAGGGCGGGTTCGATCTGTTGTCCGAGATCATGACGCGTGACGGCATGAAACGCTTTCGGGCTTATCTGGCGGAGCATCCGGTGATGAGCGAGATCCAGAAGCGTCGGGTGATGGTTGCGTTTCTCGACAAGTTCGCGCGTGAGGACGTGATCGAGGAAGAGCTCGACCTGCCCGGCTGGACCGATGAACTCGTCGATGGGTTGAGCGAGGCCTATGATGAAGATGTCTATGAGATCGCGCGCATCCCCGGGGTCAATTTCATAACGCCCTGACCCGGCTTTGCCCGGTCTACGCCCCGTCGCACCCCGAGCGTCTTGCGGTCCGATGAGGCCCGCCGATCCGGCGCCCGCCCGAGGCACCGTCCGCGATGGTTAACGCCGGGGATGGGCCGGATTCAGAGGGGGGTGACATCCGGCTGCCGCCCGGCTGCCACCCGGCTGCCGGGTGTTTGTCAGGATTGTCTTGACGAATGTGGTTAACGCGGCGTGCGGTGGGGATGGTTCGGGTCGATGATCGCTGGCTCAATTTCCCTGTCCGGGTGGGAAGCGGGGGCATCGGGCTGGCCGACCGGCCGCGGGCACGGGCGTTTCTGGAAGAGGTCACGCGCCGCCCGGCGCATGATCGTTTCGCGGTTGGGCGCGGCGGCGTGCGGGCACGCCTTGATTCCGCGCGGAGGAGGTCGCCCAAATGTCGGTGAAGTTCCACGTAGCCGCCGAACGGTCGCCCGGGCCGCGCTCGGGGGTCAGGGCTGCGTCTCTTGCTTTTGCTCTTGCTCGCGCTCGGTCTCGGCCTGTTCCGCGGCCCAGACGCCGGCTGCCTCGACCGTGACCGGCGAGGCGGTGGGCAGCACGCCGAGATAGCTTTCGGTTTCGTCCACCGGTGTGCCCTCGCGCTGGGTCATGCGGTAGAGAGCGTAAAGCGCGATGAGCCCGAAGGTGGCGCCCAGAACCAGCCAGAAGGCGAAGGGGCCAAGCCCCTCCATCGCCCAACCGGTGACCAGCGGCCCGGCAATGGCGCCCAGCCCGAAGGTGAAGACCAGCCCACCGGACGCGGCGGGCATGTCCTCGGAGTCGAGCGCATCATTGGTATAGGCCAGGAACAGCGCATAGAGCGGCGTGGTGACACCGCCGGCCAGGAAGGCCGAGGCCATCAGCACCCACAGGCCGCCTCCGACGACCCATCCCATCGCGCAGCAAAGCGCGCCGAGCGCGGCCGACCCGAAGATCAGCTTGCGCCGGTCCATGCGATCCGACAGCCAGCCGATCGGGTATTGCAGCACCAGTGCCCCGGCAAAGAGCATCGCCACGAACAGCGCGATCTGTGCCGCGCTCAGCCCGATCTGGCTGCCAAAGACCGCGCCCATGCCTGATTGGGTCGCGTAGATGCTGCCCAGCAGGAAAATCCCCAGGGTGCCAAGCGGGGAGTTCCGGAACAGGTCGCGCAGCGGCATCGGACGCGCGACCTCGATCGCGGGCACCGGGATCGCCGACAGAAGGATCGGCGCGAAGGAGATCGACACCAGGATCGAGGCCCCGATGAACAGCACCGAGGTCGCGGCGTCGCCCAGCGTCAGCAGCCCTTGCGCGCCGACGATGCCGAGCGTCTGCGCGATCATGTAGGCCGAGAGCACCTTGCCGCGGGTCTCGTTGCTGGCGGCGTGGTTGAGCCAGCTTTCGGCGGTGACGAAAATGCCCGACATGCAGAACCCCACCAGCACCCGCAGCACGGTCCAGGCCCAGGGTTCGGTCAGCAGCGGAAAGGCGATCAGCCCCGCCGACATGAAGCTGCCCAGTGCCGCGAAGACGCGCACATGGCCGACCCGCCGGATCAGCAGAGGGGTCAGGCGCGCGCCCGACAGGAAGCCGATGAAATAGCCCGAGGCGACAACGGCCAGTTCCGCGGCCGAGAACCCTTCGATTCCCCCGCGCAGACCGATCAGGGTGAAATGCATGCCGTTGCCCAGCATGATGAGCACGATTCCGAGAAGTAGGGCCCAGACCCCGGACAACACCTGAATCATGAAACGTCCTTTCGCGCGCAGACCGATCCGCTCCCTGTCACCGGGATCGCACGGGCGGGGCAGGGCCGCTTATGCCGCAGCGCCGCATGGCGTGTCGTTCACGACCTCGTGGCCGCCCGCGGGCGGTCGCATTCCATCGAGTCCACCCGCCCCAGGCCGGCCGGCCGTGGGTCAGGCGGCGCCGCTGCGCAGCCCGTCCGCGGCCGCCGCGGTGGGCACCAGCGCCTTGACGAGGTCGGTCATCTTCAAAACGCCGACCTGCTCTCCGTTCCTCATGACACAATATGTCAGGCCGGTCTGGCCCTCGGAGCGCGCGATGACGGATTCGAGGTTGTCATCGTAATCGACCTCGCCGGCCACGTTCTCGGGCCGCTGCGTGGTCTCTTCCATCACCGAGCGCACCCGCAGGACCCGGGCGCGGTTGATGTCGGAAATGAAGTCCACGATGTAGGGATCATTGGGCTTCATCAGGATTTCCTGCGGCTCGCCCTGCTGAACCACATGGCCCTGGTTGAGGATGACAAGGTGGTCGGCGAGCTTGAGCGCCTCGTCGAGATCGTGCGAGATGAAGACAACGGTTTTCTGCAACTCTTCCTGAAGATCCAGTAGCAGATCCTGCATGTCGGTGCGAATCAGCGGGTCGAGGGCCGAGAACGCCTCGTCCATCAGCATCACCGGCGAATTCGAGCTGAGCGCGCGGGCGATGCCGACGCGTTGCTGCATGCCGCCGGACAACTGGTGCGGATACTGGTCGCCCACGCCTTGCAGGCCGACGCGATCCAGCCACTTGTTGGCCTCGCTCTCGAACTCGGCCCTGGGCACGCCGCGCACATCCAGCGCCATGCCCGCGTTTTCCAGGACCGTGCGATGGGGCAACAGCGCGAAGTGCTGGAACACCATCGACATTTCCTCGCGGCGCAGGTGGCGCAATTCCTTTTCGTTCATTTCGACGATGTCGGTCCCGTCGAGTTCCACCCTGCCGGCGGTCGGCTCAATCAGTCGATTGATATGGCGGATCAGCGTCGATTTCCCCGACCCCGAAAGCCCCATCATCACGGTGATGTCGCCTTCCTTGATATCGACATTGATGTTGTTGAGGCCCAGCACATGGCGGTGATTTTCCATGAGCTCGGCCTTGCTCATGCCGTCCTTGACCAGTGGCAGCACGCTTTCGGGATCGGCGCCGAAAATCTTGTAAAGCTCGCGGATCGCGATCTTGGTCTTCTTGTCGCTCGAGGTATTCATGGCTCAGCCCTTCTGCGCGGCGTTGATGCGGTTGAGGGCGGCCTTGGTCGTCCTGTCGAGCATCACCGCCAGAAGCACGATGCCGAGTCCCGAGATGAGGCCGACACCGAGTTCGAGATTGTTGATCCCGCGCAGAACCAGCACCCCGAGCCCCGGTGCCGAGACCAGTGAGGCGATGACCACCATGGCCAGACTCATCATGATGGTCTGGTTGACGCCTGCCATGATGTTGGGCAGCGCCAGCGGGATCTGAACGCCGTAAAGCTTCTGACGGTCGGTCATGCCGAAGGCGTCGGCCGCCTCGATCACCGATTCGTCGACCATGCGGATGCCGAGATCGGTAAGCCGGATCACCGGGACGATGGCGTAGAGAATGATGGCGATGCCGTAGAGCTTGGGCTCGGTCACTGAAAACAGGAAGATCAGCGGGATGAGATAGACGAAGGGTGGGAGGGTCTGCAGCATGTCGAGGATCGGGATGGTGCCTGCGCGCATCCTGTCGGATCGCGACATCGCGATCCCGATGGGCACGCCGAAGAGCACGCACAGGAAGGCGCAGACCATGATGATCGCCAGCGTCTGCATTGCGTAGCTGTAGTAATCGATGAAAGCGAGGCCGCCGATGCTGATCGCGACGAAGGTCAGAAGCTGCCAGGATTTCGAGACCATCCACACGATGAGCATCAGGGCCGGGATGACGATCCACCACGGCGTGTTGAGAATGCCGTACAGCGCGCCTTCGAGCATCCAGGAAAGCGGCTGGGTGATCGGGTCCAGCACGACGCTGATCGAATCCTTGACCGCGAGAAAGCCGTTTTCCAGCCCCAGCGTGACGTTGCGCGATTGTGGAAACGCGGCGCAAGCATCGTTCAACGCGTCCATCGACGGGAACGGCAGATCCCATATCGAGGTCGACGCCTCCTGGCCCGAGCTTTGCGCAATCAGCGCGTCCATCGACATCGGCGCGGCGTTGTCCCCGCCAGCCGTGCACCAGTCTTCCAGTCCGAGGGACCGGAATACGAAATCATATGTTGCCATCGTGCCTTCCCCTGTTGCGCCATGCCATCCAAGCGACACACCGACGCAAAGAAAGACGGGGCCGATATTGGACCGGCCCCGCCATTTTATCTTTTCCTAGCCCTATTTCAGAACCGACGCGAGTTTCTCGCGCGCCGCATCGCTGAGCCAGCCCGACCATTGGTCCTTGTAGTTGGTCAGGTAATAGACGGCAGCCTCGTCAGCCGAGGCGTTGTTCTCGTCTTTCCAGGCCAGCACTGCGCTCATGTCCGAGGTCTTGAAGGTCATGTTCTGCATCAGTTCGAACACTTCGGGATTGCTTTCCTGGAACGTGCTGGTGACGGCCGTCACGATCGGGGCGGCCGGAAAGTCCGAAACGCCGGGGTTGTCGGTGTCGGCGTTCTGGTTGCGGGCATGCACCTCGTCGTCGATTTCACCCAGGTCGATCTTGGTCATGTCGTATTTGCCCAGCGGCACGGTCGGGCCCCAGTAATAGCCGAACCACGGCTCCTCGCTCAGCACCGCATCGGCCATCGAGGTGGCGAGCACCTGCCCGGAGCCGGAATTGAACACCTCGATCCCGTGGCCTTCGAGGTCGAGCGCAGTCGAGAGATTGTCGCTGACCACGCGGCAGCCCCAGCCTTCGGGGCAGTTGTAGAAACGCGAATCGACAAGCTCGGGATTTGCGAGAATGCCTTCGATGGTCGTCAGTTCGGGATGTTCCTCGGCCAGATAGGTCGGGATCCACCACCCTTCGACCCCGCCGGGATCGAGAACCGGTCCGGCTTCGACGACCTTGCCGGCATCGCGCAGTTCATCATAGGTGTCGCCGGTCGAATTCAGCCACAACTCGGTCACGATATCGGGCTCGCCGTTCTCGGCGACCGAGGTGATGGCCGGGATCGTGTCCGAAGAGACCACGCTGACCTCGCAGCCATAGCCCTGTTCCATGATGAACGAGGCGACGCTGGTCACCACCTGCGCCGAGGCCCAGTTCATTTCGGTTATGGAGACCTCTCCGCATTCATCTGATTGTGCATGTACGGCCATGGGCGCGGCAAAGGCGCCCGCGGCGATCATGAGTGATAGTTTCTTCATGGTATGCTCCTTTAAGTTTCGACGCCAACTCCGACCTCGCACACGAGGCGAAGCCTTCGATTCAGAACGAAGGCGTTGCGTCGGTAAGGACCGGATCCACGATACCAGAGCGGGTCATATGCCCGGCCTGGTCAGAAAACCGGTGATGGCGTCTTTGGTGGGTTGATGCCATCGAGGGCAACCTAACGCCACGTGGCCGATGATTCAAGTCGATGGCCTGGATGGGGTCAAAGGGTCGGGCGCCCCTTCGCACTGTGCCCGTTATTCGGTTTGTGTCGGGCTGGTCAAACCACTGGAATGCAGGCAAAAAAGGACTATTGAGAGGGGGGTCGCCGCTTGCCGCCCGAGCGCGGCAAGTCGGCAGATCCGGTGCCGGTCCCTGGCACGGGACGGGGTGGTTGACGCTAGGGAAGTGCGGGATTTCCGGCCGTGCGATGCGCTTGAACGGGGCGTCGACATGATCGCTCGCGCGATCGGGATGACCTGTGGCGGTGTGCGTCGCGATGGCGATCCGGCCTTCGGGAGCGCCGCCCTGAATGCCCGCCTCATCACTGGCACTGGCCCGCAGCGGCCACCGGCATCACGCACTGGTTCCCCGAGGAGGAAAGCGCGATCCGTGCACCAAGGGCGAAGGAACAAGGGTGATGTTTCGCACTGCGTGGATTTCGCGTTATTTTCTTGCGAAGCATGGCCCGCTGACCCGGCATCCGCTCAAGGCACCGTCCGGCATGGTTAACGCGTCGGAATGGGCCGGATTCCAGGGGGCGACATCCGGCTGCCGCCCGGCTGCCGGGGAAACGGACGGGCGTTGACGCTTGCCTTGGTTAAAGCGTGTTGCGCACAAACGCATTCGGACAACGGATCGAACGCGTTCTGCTTTGCAAACGCAGCCTCGATCCGTTGTCCGAATACATGAATCCACCTGAGCGCAACACGCTATGATCGGGCGTGCGCTGGGGCGTGTTGGCCAGAGTGGCGGCAAGGCGCGGGGCGCGGCCGGTGGCGCGGTCTGTCAAACGGCGAAGAGCTCCGAAACCTCAGGGTGCTGGTCTTTCGCCGCGTCACTCGTAAACCGCTGTTTGCATGGCCTCGCCTTCCCGGACGCTGCCGCGATACATGCCGTCGCAATTGAAGGGCATGACCATGTTTGCGTCGCAGTCGATCGCGATCAATCCCCCCGAGCCTTCATGCGCGGGCAGATCGACCTGCACGACATGTTCGGCCGCGTCGGCCAGCGATTGACTGGCGTGGCGCATCCGGGCGTCGATCTCATGCGCCACGACGCGGCGGATGAACGCCTCGCCGTCGCCGGTGGCGGAGATCGCGCAGGTGGCGTTGTCGGCGAATGTGCCCGCGCCGATGATCGGGCTGTCACCCACGCGCCCCGCGCGCTTGGCGGTCATCCCGCCGGTCGAGGTGGCGGCGGCGAGGTTGCCGTCACGGTCGCGGGCCACGGCCCCGACCGTTCCGTGACGGCGCGACGGATCGTTGTCGAGCGTTCCGTCCGCCTGCATCCGCAGGGTCTCCTGCAAGCTGTCCCACCGTTCCTGCGTGAAGAAATAGGCATCCTCCTCGAAGGCAAGACCAGCGTCGCGCGCGAGCGCGAGCGCGCCGGCGCCGATCATCATGACATGGTCCGTCCGCTCCATCACCGCGCGGGCGAGTCGCACCGGGTTGCGCGGGCCGATGATGCCCGCCACCGCCCCGGCTTGGCGGGCGCGTCCGTCCATGATCGCGGCGTCCATTTCATGCCTGCCATCGCGCGTGAAGACCGCACCGCGACCGGCGTTGAAGAGCGGCTCGTCTTCGAGCGCCGCGACGGCAGCCGTCACGGCGTCGAGCGCCGCGCCCCCCGCCGCCAACACGCTTTCGCCTGTGCGCAGAACCCGCGCCAGTGCAGCGTGATACGCCGCTTCACGCTCTTGCGTCATCTGCGCAGGCGGCGCGACCCCGGCACCGCCGTGAATGGCGAGGGCAAACCTCGTTGTCATTTCCATTTCCTTTCCCATTCTGACCGATGGCCCGACTTATTTTTGCGACTGGTCGGGTCACGTCACGTCAAGGCACTCGTTTGCAACGTTGCCAAAGATCGTGAACAATCTCGTTTGTATAGTGACAAATTCCACCATATGTAGATTTTATCTGTTTCGCACAGGAGAAGCTTGATGAACATGCCGATACACCCCACGCCACGCGGCAAACTTGTTGCCATCGGGGGTGCCGAAGACAAGAAACTGGGGGCCGACATCCTGCGCCGGGTGCTGGACTGCACGGCAGCGCCCGATCCACGGGTCGGCGTCATCACCACGGCCAGCAGCATCCCGGATGACGTGTTCGCGGAATATCGAAAGGTATTTGAACGGCTTGGTGCCAGTGAGGTCCTGGATATCCGGATCCGCGAACGGGCGGATGCGGCAGACCCTGAGATGATCGGGATGATCGAAAACAGCGATCTTATCTTCATCTCCGGCGGAGACCAGATGCGCCTGACCAGCATTTTCGGCGGGTCGCCGGCCCTGACCGCGATCCGCAAGCGGTATGAGGACGGTAGCGTCATCGCCGGAACAAGCGCCGGGGCGGCCTGTCAATCGACCACGATGGTTTACGGCGGCGCGGCGACCGACTCGCTGCGCAAAGGCGCGGTCAGGATGAGCGCGGGGTTCGGTCTGATCGACGGGGTGATCATCGACACGCATTTCCTGGAGCGCGGACGATTCTCGCGCCTGATGGAAGTGGGCGCCACGAATCCGGAATATCTCGGCGTGGGGATCGGCGAAGATGCAGCGGTCCTGTTCGACGATGATACGATATATGCCTTCGGACCCGGCCACGTGATCCTCGTTGACAGTTCCGGGATCACCGGCTCTAATGTCTTCGACTTGGCGGAAGGTGAGGCGGTGAGCGTCCACAACGTCATCATGCACGCGCTGGTCGACGGCAACGCCTACAGCCTGACCGACCGGCGCATCCTGAGCAAGGACGAGCACGGGGCAAGCAAGTCGGGGAAAATGAATGCGTATACTTGAGCACCGCGCACTGCGCGGGCCGAACTATTACAGCCGCTATCCGGCGATCTACATGCGGCTCGATATCGAGGACCTCGAAGACAGACCAAGCGACAAGGTTCCGGGGATAGCGGACGCGTTGCAGGCGGTGTTTCCCTCGATCTACGAGCACCGATGCTCGGTGGGAGAACCCGGCGGCTTCTTGCAGCGGGTGCGCAACGGTACCTATGCCGGCCACATGGTCGAGCATCTCGCGATCGAATTGCAGAACCTGGTCGGATTCTCGGTGGGCTACGGCAAGACCGTCGATAGCTACGAGACGGGCATATATCATGTCATCTACCGCTACCGCGACGAGGCGACGGGCCTTGCGGCGGGCGAGGCCGCAGTCGGGATCGTACGCAAGCTCTATGACGGGGGGCATGTGGACCTTGCCCCGATCATCGACCACCTCAAGCAGGTGCGTGACGCCAACGCGCTCGGTCCCTCCACCGGGGCCATCGTCAATGCCGCCAAGGCCCGCAACATTCCGTGGTACAACCTGACAGAAGGCACCAGCTACACGCAGTTGGGCCACGGCGTGAAGCAGCGCCGGTTCCAGGCCACGGTGACCGATGCCTCGGGGATCATCGGCCACTCGATCGCCGACGACAAGGACTGGACCAAGCAGATCCTCGGCGATGCGGGCGTGGCGGTGCCGAAGGGCCAGACCTGTTATTCGTGGGATGAAGTGAAAGAGGCCGCCGAATGGATCGGCTGGCCGGTCGTGACCAAGCCGCTTTCGGGCAATCACGGGCGCGGCGTGACGACGGACATTTCCAGCCTTGAAGACCTGAAGTCGGGCTATGAGGCGGCGCTTGCCCGGGTGCGCGACGGCTCCGACGCGGTGATCGTCGAAAGCTACATCAAGGGTGAGGATCA
Source organism: Paracoccaceae bacterium (assembly GCA_011389685.1). Lineage (GTDB taxonomy): Bacteria > Pseudomonadota > Alphaproteobacteria > Rhodobacterales > Rhodobacteraceae > Aquicoccus. The sequence goes on along the minus strand of JAABTV010000050.1, from coordinate 8,118 downwards.
CCGCATGCTGGTGATCGGCGGCAAGCTGATCGCCGCCGCGCGCCGCCGCCCCGCGCATGTCACCGGGGACGGGCGATCGACGATCAAGGCGCTGATCGACAAGGCGAACGAGGATCCCCGTCGCGGGGTGGGTCACGAAAACCTGCTCACGCAGATTCATGTGGATGAACAGACGCATCGCATGCTGGAACAGGCGGGACTCAGCCTCGACAGCATCCCGGCCGAAAGCGAGATGGTGTTTCTCAAGTCCACGGCCAACATCTCGACCGGCGGCACGGCGACGGATTTCACCGACGAGGTGCATCCCGACATCAAGTTCGCGATGGAGCGGATCGCACGGCATGTCGGGCTGGACGTGATCGGCATCGACCTGCTGGCAGAGACGTTGACCAAGCCGCTGGCGGAGCAGTCGGCGGGGGTGGTCGAGGTCAACGCCGGGCCCGGTTTCCGGATGCACATGGCGCCCACCCACGGCACCCCGCGCCCGGTGGGCGAGCATGTGGTCGACATGCTGTTTCCCGATGCCACGGATAATGGCCGCATCCCGATCACCGCGATCACCGGCACCAACGGCAAGACCACCACGACGCGCCTGACCACGCATATCCTGCGGCAGTCGGGCTATTCCGTCGGCATGGGCTGCACCGGGACGGTCGAGATCGACAACCACGTGATCCTGCGCGGCGATTATTCCGGCCCGGCGGCGGCGCAGGCGGTGCTGCGCGAGCCCACGGTGGAACACGCGGTGCTGGAAGTGGCGCGCGGCGGCATCATGCGGCGTGGACTGGGCTTTGACGAATGCGATGTGGGCGTTCTGCTCAATATTGCGTCCGACCACCTTGGCGAACGCGACATCCACACGCTGGACGAGTTGGCGCGCTGCAAGACGGTGGTCGTGGATTCCGTCAGGCGCGAGGGCGGCTATTGCGTGCTCAACGCCGATGATCCGCTGGTGATGGAGCATGGCACCTACTGGGCGCGCGGCGAGATCATCTATTTCACCATGGATTCCGACAATCCCGCGCTGCGCGAACATCTGAGCGAGATGCGCATGGTCGTCACCGTGCGGCACGGGCGTATCGTTGTCCTGCGCGGCAAGGTCGTGATGGATGTCGTGGCGGTCAACGACGTGCCGATCGCGTTCGAGGGGCATGCGCCCTTCAACGTGCAGAACGCGATGGCCGCGACGGGTGTCGCCCTGGCCCATGGCCTCGATATCGAGGCGATCCGCGCCGGGCTGCTGAGCTTCCACCCGACGCCCGCACAGATGCCGGGACGGACCAACTATTTCGAGGCCGACGGCGTCAAGTGCCTGATCGACTATGGCCACAACGTGCCCGCGCTCGAGGCGCTGAAGCCGCTGGTCAACGGGTTGGCGCAGCAACGCAGGATCGGGGTCTCATCGGCGCCGGGCAACCGCCGGGACGAGGACCTCGAAGCACTCGGTGCGCAACTCGCCGCGATGTGCGACGTCCTTTACGTCTACGAGTCCGACGCCCGAGGTCGTCCCGAGGGCGAAGTGGCGCGGCTTATCAAGGCCGGGGCCGAGGGGGCCAAGGCGGAATGCGCGGTTCATGTCATCATGAGCGAGCAGGAGGCCGTGAGCGCGGCCATCGCCGAGGCGGTTCCGGGAGATTTCCTGTTGTTGCTGGTGGATGATATCGAGGGCACGGCGGACCGGCTCAAGGGTCGCAGTTTCCCGGTTCAGGCCGATCTTGCCCAGCCATGAACCGAATGGGCCGCGCGGGAAGAACCCGCGCACCGGCATGTCGCGCGATCTGACAGAAAAGGACCACGACCATGACACAGAACGTTTTCGTCGTCGGGATGAACGCCCTGAATGCCGAGCGCCTCACGCGACTGAGGAACGTCGAGGATGTCGTCTTTCACCCGCTGCTGACATCCGAGGCGGTGTCGGACACGCAGGAATTCGACATCCCCGCGATGCTGGCCGAGGCCGAGGCGACGCTCGACGCGTTTGACGGCTCGATCGACGCGATCGTCGGTTATATCGACTTTCCGGTTTCCACCATGTTGCCGCTGCTGTGCAAGAAATACGGCACCCGCAACGCGTCGCTGGAAAGCCTGCTGAAATGCGAACACAAGTTCTGGTCGCGCAAGGTGATGGCCGAAATCGTACCCGACCACACCCCGACCTTCACCGCCTTCGATCCGTTCGACGACGATGCGCTGTCGAAGATCGGCGAGGCCGATCTGCGCTTTCCGTTCTTCGTCAAGCCGATCAAGTCCTCGGGCTCGCGTCTCGGCTTTCGCATCGACAGCCCCGAGGATTTCGACTACGCGGTCGCCGCCTTCCGCGCCGAGATCGGCCAGATCTCCGAGCCGTTCAATTACGTGCTGGATCAGGCCGACCTGCCCGACGACATCAAGGCGATCGAAGGTCATTACTGCATGGCCGAGCGGGTGATCGGCGGGCGGCAATGCACCGTCGAGGGCTATGTCCACGAGGGCGAGGTGGTGCCTTATGGCACGGTGGATTCCATCCGCTATCCGCAGGTGCTGAGCTTTTTCTACTATCTCTACCCCTCGACCCTGCCGCGCCGCGTGCAGGACGAGATGAACGAGATCACCCGCAAGGTCATGGCGCATATCGGTTATGACAACGCAGGCTTCAACATCGAGTATTACTGGGACGAGGTGCAGAACAAGATCTGGCTGCTGGAGATCAACACCCGCATCGCGCAATCGCATTGCGATCTCTTCGAGATGGTCGATGGCGTCAGCCACCAGCAGGTGACGGTCGATCTCGGACTGGGGCGCAAGCCGGACATGCCACGGGGCGAAGGGCCGGAAAACGTCGCGGCCGAGTTCTTCTACCGGGTATTCTTCAACGACGCGACGATCTCGCGCGCGCCGTCGCGCGCCGAGATCGAGGTGGCCGCCGAGCAGGTTGCCGGCACGCGAATCGCCTCTTACGTCAAGCGCGGCATGAAACTGTCGGACCTGCCGGAACAGGACGCCTACAGTTATGCCGTCGCCTCGGTCTGGATGGGGGCGGGCAAACAGTCCAAGCTGCTCTGGAATTACGAGCAGGTGATGAAGCGGCTGAATTACGAATTCACCGATATCGTCGAATAAAGCCCCGGGCGCGCTGGACATTGCGCGCCTTCGGGCGCAATGCGATCCCATCCCTCTCTCAGTCCGGAACCGCCCCATGACACTCGACCTGAAAATCGACCACCCGCTGCCCGCCGTGATCCGCGAGATCGAGCATACCGAGATCGCCATGCCCGACGGCACGCGTCTGGCGGCGCGAATCTGGATGCCCGAGGGAGCGGAGACAGCGCCGGTTCCGGCGATCCTTGAATACATCCCCTATCGCAAGAACGACAAGACGCTGGAGCGGGACCACGCCCGCGCGCCCTGGCTCGCCGCCCGGGGATACGCCTATGTCCGTGTCGATCTGCGCGGCACCGGCGAATCCGAAGGCGTGATGACGGATGAATATACCGAGATCGAGTTGCAGGACGGCTGTGACGTGATCGCCTGGATCGCCGATCAGGCGTGGTGCGATGGCGGTGTCGGCATCGTCGGCATTTCCTGGGGCGGGTTCAACGGGTTGCAACTGGCCGCCTTGCAACCGCCCGCGCTCAAGGCGGTGGTGACGATCTGTTCCACCGATGACCGCTATGCCGACGATATCCATTACATGGGCGGCACGCTCCTGTGCGATCAGCTGTCATGGGCCTCGGTCATGTTCGGCATCAACACCCTGCCGCCCGACCCGGTGCATGTGGGCCACCGCTGGCGCGAGATGTGGCTGGCGCGGCTGCGCGACTCGGGTCTGTGGCTCAAGACCTGGCTGGAGCATCAGACGCGCGACGACTTCTGGAAGCACGGCTCGATCTGCGAGGATTACAGTGACGTGCAGATCCCGGTCTACGCCGTCAGCGGCTGGGCCGATGGCTATTGCCGTTCGGTGTTCCGGCTGGTCGAGAACCTGCCCGGGCCGGTCAAGGGCATCGTCGGGCCCTGGTCGCACAAATACCCTTATGTCGGCGAGCCGGGCCCGGCCATTGATTGGCTGACCGAGGAAACCCGCTGGTGGGATCACTGGCTCAAGGACACCGATACCGGCATCATGGACGAGCCTCCGCTGCGCGTTTTCCTGCAGGATCACGCCCGCCCGGCCACGCATTACACCCATCGCGAGGGGCACTGGATCACCGAACCCGCCTGGCCCTCGCCCGACATCACACGCACAGCCTTCGCGCTTGGCGCGGATGGCACGCTGGCCACCGAAGGCGACCTGCCGGGTGGGGTGCGCTCGATCAACTCGCCGCTCTGGGTCGGGCGGCATGGCGGCAAGTGGTGCTCCTATGCGCATATCGGCGACCAGCCCGGCGATCAGCGCCGCGACGATGCCGGCAGCCTGACATTCGAGACCGCCGCCCTGACCGAGCCGCTGCACATGGTCGGCGATCCCAACCTGACGCTGACCTTCACCGTCGATCAGCCCGTGGCGCAGGTCGCGCTGCGGCTGATGGATGTGGCCCCCGACGGGGCCGCGACGCGGGTCAGCTACGGCCTTTTCAACCTGACGCATCGCGATGGCCACGAGCACCCCGAGCCGCTGGAGCCGGGCCGCAGCTATACCGTCGATGTGCCGATGAAGCATGTGGCGCAGACGTTCCGCGCCGGGCACCGCATCCGGCTTGGCGTATCGACCAGCTACTTCCCGCTGGCCTGGCCCGCGCCCGCGCCAGTCACAATGCGGGTGGACACGGGCCAGACCACGCTGAGCCTGCCGCTGCGCGCCGACAGGCCAGAGCCCGCGCCGGACTTTGCCGCTCCGCGTGCGGGCCAGCCGCTCGATGTGAGCTTCGAGACACCGCCGCAATCGGAATGGGTGCTGTCCGAGGACATGGATACCGGTCGCCTGATCATCGATGTGCGCGACCACGAAGGCGCCGCACATATCACCGAACACGGCATCACCCATTCCGCCGAAGGGGTCGAGCGCTATTCCATCCTGCCCGATGATCCGCTCTCGGCCGAGGGTGTGGTGACATGGAGTCACGAAATGCGGCGCGAGGACTGGGACATCCGCACCGAGACCACCACGCGGCTGACCTCCACGGCGTCGGAGTTTCGCATCGTTGCGCGCCTGCGGGCCTGGCAGGACGAGGACATCGTGCATGAGCAGGTCTGGGACGAAGCGATCCCGCGAAACGGCCTCTGAAAAGTCGCGGTCTCGGTGCAGAACTGCACCGGGTCCGCGAAACCCCGTGAGTATGACGACCACGCCCCGGAACAGGACATGACGCCAATGACTTCGCCTTCACAGCCCGCAACCGGGCTTGCCTTCCGCCCGCCGTCAACCGAGGACGGGACGGATGTGTGGGATCTGATCCGCAACAGCGGTGCGCTCGACGAAAACTCGATGTATTGCAACCTCGTGCAATGCGACCACTTCTCCGAGACCTGCGTGATCGCAGAGCTTGACGGCGTGATCGTGGGCTGGATCTCGGCCTTCATTCCGCCGGACGCCCCCGACACATTGTTCGTCTGGCAGGTCGCCGTGGGCGAGCAGGCGCGCGGGCGGGGCGTCGCCAAGAAGATGCTCGCCGAGCTGTTCGAACGCCCGGTCTGCGCCGATGTGAAACAGCTCAAGACCACGATCACCGCCGATAATGATGCAAGCTGGGCGCTGTTCAACAGCTTTGCGTCCAACATGGATGCAGAGCTGGAACGCGAACCGCACTACAAGAGTGACACCCATTTCGGCGGCAAGCACGCGACAGAGTATATGGTCACCATCGGCGAGATCGCGTAGCCCATGAAACGGGTCTGGCGCAGCTTGTGTGGCGTCCGGGATCATCGGGGCTGTGACCAATTCACGGCCGGAACGTGCGTTGATTGCTCGCGTGAGTGTCTTCCGGCGGTTGCCCACTTCATGCCGCGCTTACCGTGATCGGGCGGGCCTGGGGCCGGTTCCCGCCCGCGCTGTGACCTGCCACTGAGCTTTCATCCAGCCGCGCGCGGTTCAATCCGAACCTGCAATCGCAGTGGCTTTTGGCCGTGATGCAGGTGATCGGCAATGTCACGATCCTGACTGTCGTGCTGTCGGGCGAAATGAATTCGATCGCGCGCATCAGCCTCTGCCTGTTCTCGGTCGCGGCTCCGGGGATCATGCCGGCGACCTTCGCGACCACGATGCCGCAGTTCGGTCTGCTTGCATCCCGGTTTTCGTCGTGCTCTATCTTTTGCCGGGCGGTGTCACGCCGCGCGAGGCGATGCTGGAGCCGCGATGAACTGCACCTTGTCCTGGCGCCGGGAGCACGGGGGCGTATCATCCGGGGCAGGTCGCTGTTTCTGCAGGTCCGGGGGAAGGCCGCGATCAGAAACAGGACGCATAGCATGACGCCAATCCAGTCCCGCAAAGCCGAGAAGGTACTCGAGGATTTCGCTGTCGAACCGGACAGCGGCCTTGATGACGCCGAGGTGCGGCGGCGGCGGAAGAAACATGGCCGAAACCGCCTGAGCAAATCGGAAACTGCAAGCCCCTGGAAAATTCTGGTGGACCAGTTCAAGAGCCTCGTGATCGCCATTCTTGCCGGTGCCGCTATCGTCTCGTTCGTGATGAACGAGATCGTGCAGATGCTCGCGATCCTGGCCGCGATCCTGCTCAATGCTGTCATCGGGTTTTTCACCGAATGGAAGGCCGTTCGCTCGATGGAGGCGTTGCGCAGCCTGGGAACGGTGCAGACGCGGGTGCGGCGTGGCGGGCAGAGTGACATCGTCGATGCAGAAACCCTCGTGCCGGGTGACATCGTGTTGCTTGAGGCCGGCGATGTGGTGACGGCGGATCTGCGGCTGATCGAGTCCAACGGGCTGACCTGCGACGAGTCGGCGCTGACAGGCGAGTCGGTTCCGGTCACCAAGACATCGGACGCGGTGGACAGCGAGGCGCCGCTGGCCGAACGTGCCTCGATGGCCTTCAAGGGCACGGCGGTCACGGATGGCAGCGGCACAGGCGTGGTGGTCGAGACCGGGATGCAGACCGAGCTGGGCAGCATTGCCCGGATGACCACCGAGGCCGAGCAAAAGGCGACCCCGCTTGAAAAGCGGCTGGACCGGCTCGGGCGGAATCTGGTGGTGCTGACGTTGCTCGTCGCGGCGGTCGTGGCTTTTCTGGGCGTGCTGGGGGGGCGGGACATCGTGGTGATGCTGGAGACCGCGGTGGCGCTTGCCGTGGCCGCCGTTCCAGAGGGCCTTCCGATCGTGGCCACGGTGGCGCTGGCGCGCGGCATGTGGCGGATGGCGCAGCGCAATGCGCTTGTGGAGCGGCTGGCGGCGGTCGAGACACTTGGATCGACCAGCGTGATCTTTACCGACAAGACCGGCACGCTGACGCAGAACCGGATGCGGGCGGCGCGGCTGGCATTGCCGGGCTGCGACGACGATATCTCGTGGGAAAACGATGAACGACCGGACACCCCGCCCGCGCTGGCCTGTCGGTTGCTCGAAGTCGCGGCGCTGTGCACCAATGCCGAACTCGACAGCGAGACCGAAGGCGGCACGCCGGATTCGGACCCGGAGGGCGCCGGTGCAGGCGAGCGTCCCGAAGGCACCGGCGACCCGATGGAAATAGCCCTGCTGCACGCCGCCGCAGCGGTGGACATCTGGCGCGATCAGCTTCTCGAAGAGCAACCCGAGGAGCGCGAGGAGAGCTTTGACGCCGACACGAAGATGATGGCGACCTTTCACAAGGCTGCAAGCGGCTACCGCGTGGCGGTCAAGGGCGCACCCGAGGCCGTTCTGGAGATTGCCACACATGTCGCCACCAGCGAGGGCGAGGCCGAGACTCTGTCGGATCGGGGGCGGGACGAATGGGCAGACCGCGTCGAGAGGCTGGCAGGGCAGGGGTATCGTGTGCTCGCCTTTGCGGAACGGCAGGTGGACAGCCCTGACACCGATCCCTACGCCGACCTGACCCTGCTTGGCCTTGTCGGTCTGGCCGATCCCCCCCGCGACGATGTGGCCGATGCCATAGACCAGTGTCACAGGGCCGGGATCGCGGTCATCATGGTCACCGGAGACCAGCCCGTCACCGCAGCGGCGATCGCGCGAGATGTGGGCCTGGCGGATGACCCC